>JANTFK010000338.1 GCA_024763595.1 Bacteroidales bacterium
TCATTAAAGTTATGCATTTCCCTCCTATTTTCATTGTTTTTCTGGTAAGGGTGCAATCACAAAACTGTATTCCACCGGCCTTGCACGTATCACATATGCTGCGTGTGTTCGTGCACCCCAGGAATCATCCCCGCCTACTCCCATCTGTTTCCAGTCCACATGAAGGAATACCCTGCCGGACTTTTCCAGGTCTGTGGTATGGGCACCATCACGCTGCTCCCGGTCAAGCTCCGCCTGGGAATAGTGCAGTGCTGAGAAATCGATAAGGGGCGAACCCCGGATCATCAAACCCGAACCATCTTCACCGGTGAGGGTAAGCCAGCGGACTTCGGTCCTGTTTCCATTCTCCCCGGTTGAAATATAGGGAACATACTGTTCATCAACGGTGCTGTTGTACAATCCCACATGGGATGCATGATTCCGGTCAATATAGTTCTCATACGGGCCACGGCCATAATAGGCAAGGTGCTCCCGTCCGGCCGGAACAACCATGCTCACTCCAAACCGGGGAATCTCCGGATAGTGATCACCGGCCGGTGAGAATGTAATCCTGATAAATATGGCACCTTCTCCATTGAAATGATATTCCATGGTATATCGTGAGCCATTGGCAGGATGGGAATATTCAGCCATCATGACCAGCCCGTTTTCCGCTTCCAGTGGAAGCAGGGTCTGTAGTTGCAGTTCATCTCCGAAATGTTTCCACATGGCACACCGCCGGGGCATCTTGTTGCCAAAATCATTCTCCGTGGGTGCGCGCCAGAAATTGGGTCTGGGGCCATTCTCAAACACGAGGCTACCCTTCCATGTATAGGAGGTTAAATAACCTGATACACGATCAAAAATGGCCGCTCCATCCGGGGACTGGACAATAACGGACGCTTTTGTTTCGACAACCGAGAGATCTGCGTTGCCTCTCCGCATAAACGTTTCCATCACTATTCCCTTGACGGCATCAGGATTCAAAGCAAATTGCTCACTGGCTACCTCATACCCACCGGGAACCAGTGGGGTGGCATCCCGGGTAACGGCCTTCAGGTTCAGTAAATACTCCTTTCCCGGATCCATGACGCCAACTTCGGTCCCCATATCAAACAGTTCCGATGCTCCGGGTGGCAGGTCGGGCGACTGAATGATGCCGGTATTGACCACTTTTCCATCTTCAATCAGTTCCCACAACAGGTCAAACTCCTGCAGGTTGGTGAAATTATATTTATTTATGACCCTAATCCTGTTGTTGCTAAAAGGAACCGGTTCAAATCCAATGAACTGATACGCACGCTTTACTTCGTACAATCCCGGATGTATGGTCCGGTCCGGAAAAACCAGACCGTTGAGGCAAAAAGTACCATCGGTTAACATATCCCCGGGCTCAAAATCTCCCCCGTAGGCCCAGTACTTCACACCCTCACCGGTATATTTGGCAAACCCCTGGTCCACCCAGTCCCAGATAAAACCACCCTGCAATTGCTCATATTTCTCAATCACATCCCAGTAGTCCATAAGATTTCCGTTACTGTTGCCCATAGCATGTGAATACTCGCACTGAATCAGGGGCTTACGGGGATGACTCTCAGCATACCTGATCATCTCATGGATTCGATGGTACATGGGACAAAATATATCCGTATTTCTACCACCCTCTGCCCGTTCATACTGTACCGGCCTGGTTGGATCCCTTTGTTTGATCCAATCGTAGGTAGCATCAAAACAGATACCGTTGCCTGCTTCGTTGCCCAGTGACCAGATGATCACCGATGGATGGTTCTTATCCCGTTCCACCATCCTGGCAGTCCGGTCGAGATGCGATTTCATGAACATGGGATTGTTCCCCAGTGTCCGGTCAGGTTTATACCCCATACCATGGGATTCGATATTGGCCTCGTCAACAACATATAAACCATACTGATCACATAGTTCATACCAACGGGGATCATTGGGATAATGACAGGTACGTACTGCATTGATATTGTAACGCTTCATCAATTCAATATCCTTTATCATCATTTGCTCACTCACCACATGTCCCTCATATTCATCATGTTCATGCCGGTTCACACCCTTCAGTAAAACAGCTTTCCCGTTAACCAGTAACTGACCGTATTGTATCCTCACATCCCGGAACCCAACCCTGGACGATAGATATTCCAGTGTCTTACCCTGAGGATCCCTGACAGACAGCACCAGTGTATAGAGGTAAGGGTGTTCGGCCGACCAGATCCTGACGTCCTCCAGCAGAACGGCATGTTTTGCGTGATACAGGCCCCTGCTGTCACTGCTTACGGGCAATACTGATTTCCAGTATTCGGTCTCACGATCGGCTGCCAGGAGTGTTGCTTCTACTGTGAGATTTTGTCCTATTTTTCCTGAGATGTCACGAATCTCCAGTTCAAGATCCAGGATACCGGTGGTATAATTATCCGTTAATCCACTTTTGCAAAAAAAATCCCGGATATGTATCTCCGGCCTGGCTTCCAGATAAACCTCCCGTTCTATCCCGCTGATCCTCCAGAAATCCTGGCATTCCAGCCAGGAACCATCGGACCACCGGTAAACTTCGACTGCAACCAGGTTCTCTCCCGGCTTAACATAAGAAGTAATATTGAACTCTGCCGGGGTTTTGCTCCCCTGGCTATAACCAACCTTCTTCCCGTTTATCCAGATGTAAAATGCCGATTTTACAGCACCGAAGTGAATATAGACCGATTTCCCTGCCCATGTTGCAGGTAAGTTGAAAGAGCGGCGATAGGACCCAACCGGGTTATGCGCTGTTGGAACATCCGGGGGGTTGGGATGGGAGGTCCATTCATATGAGGTATTTAAATAAATGGGTATACCGTATCCCTTCATCTCCCAGTTGGAAGGGACAGGAATTTCATTCCAGCCGGAATCACTGAAACCGGGTTCACAGAACCTGGCCGGACGGGCACCAGGATTGGATGACCAGTGAAACTTCCAGGTTCCGTCTAATGAGAGAAAATTGGCAGACGCATGTTTATCTCCGGTCACTGCTCTTTCAAAGGATTCAAATGAGAACCTTGATGCATGAGGATCTTCACGGTTTACCTCAACGATATCCGGATCCTGCCACTCGGGTAACTTCTGGGCTGAAACAGTGGTGAAAATAACCAGCACGGTAGCCGCAGCCATCGAAAATCTTTGCATATCTATTTAATGAATGCTGTGAATGGGTTTGTTGAGGCATGTACCATTATCCCCATAAAGATCCGGGATAAACACCATTACCGACCAGTGTACGAATTGCTTCCAGCACCCTTGGTTTATCTTCCTGGTAAGTCACCCCGAACCATGTCTCGGGAGTTTGCAATACTGACATCCTTGCTCTTCCTGCATTGATCAGCCTGTCTACGACCAGCGGGATAAAAATTTCTGCCTTGGGATTTTCAATATTGTCCCTGAGGAACAGCTTAAAAGTCTCATTGATATGCGGGAAAAAGTCGGGGGTAAAACCAAACAGATTCATGGAAACGGTGTCCATGGGATCCAGTGAATGGACGGACCCGTCCTCATCCTCAAATACAATCCCGCCATCTTTCAGGTAGATATTAGTCCGTTCCACAATCTCTTTCAATGAGCCATCATCATTTACCTGGCAAACACCGCGAGCCACAGATCCGTGTTCGGATACTGTTTTCTGCAGTTCAAACCCCACCATACAATATTGCCCGGTCACATCCTCTTTAGAATGGACCAGGAATTCATGCATGATCCGGTATGACTCCCTGCCATAAAAATCATCAGCATTAATCACAGCAAATGGTTCATGGATCACATCTTTGGCAGCAAGTACAGCATGTGCGGTACCCCAGGGCTTTACCCGTTCCGCCGGCCGTGAAAATCCTTCCGGAAGGTCATCAATGGACTGGATCACATAATCGATCCTGAGATCAGAAGGGAATTTCCTGATGTAACTGGTACGAAAGTCATCCTCCATCCGGGGCGAGATCACAAAAACAAAGCGGTCAAACCCGGCCCTTACAGCATCATATATGGAATAATCAGTAATGGTTTCTCCCGAGGGTCCGAATGGGTCAATCTGCTTCATTCCGCCATACCGGCTTCCCATGCCTGCGGCTAAAATTAATAGGGTCGTATTCATGATAATCAATGGTTCAGTATTATTTGCAAAGGATAAAAGTAACCATCCGGAATCATGTTTCCAAAACCATGAGGCTACAATTAATTTTTATAATATATATAAAAAACTAATTTTATAAGCTCAAGAAAAACCCTTCTAACATGAACGACACAACGGATAAGAAGAAAAGAAACATCATCCCTTTAATGATCATTGGGGTAATGTTCTTT
>JANTFK010000339.1 GCA_024763595.1 Bacteroidales bacterium
ATGCCTTTTTCCCTTTTGGGACATACTGCTCAACGCCGGGAGACACTCATTCCAAATAAAAAGAGGGTGCCCTTTTGAGACACCCTCTTACATCCGGTTAGGTCTGTACCCGATACTATTCTGGGCTGATTGCTTCAACGGGACATACATCAGCACAGGCGCCGCAGTCAGTACAGAGCTCAGGATCAATTACATAAATATCACCTTCGCTGATAGCTTCCACAGGACACTCGTCTATGCAGGTACCGCAAGCAGTGCAGTCATCTGAAATAACATAAGCCATAATACTATTGTTTTAATGTGTTCCAGCCGGCAAATTTAATGGCAATTTCTGTTAAAGCAATTCTTTACAAGAAATAATTTTAAACAGGAGGAGACTTCAATAACGCTATGGCCAGGTAAGAGAGTAGTGATATTCCGGTCCGCAGGGCCTGTTCATCTGCCCTGAACCCGGGCGTGTGAAGCGGGTATATCTGATCCGATCCCGGTTTTCCGATTCCCAGTCTGTACATCATTCCCGGGAGTGCCCGGGCAAACCAGGCGAAGTCCTCGGCGGTCATTCTGATATCCAGGTCTTTCACAGCATTGCTTCCCAACAGTTCAACGGCCTTCTTCTTTGACACCCGGGTAAGGTCCTCATGATTGAACAGTACCGGGTAACCGTGGCGTACTTCAATTTCACATGATCCACCCATGGCTGCAGCAATACCTGTGGCAATTTGCTCCATAAGCCGGTGAGCCTCCTCCCGCCATGATTCATCCATGGTCCGGAAAGTACCTTCCAGTTTTACCTGGTCGGGGATCACGTTCACGGCACCATCGGCCACAACTTTGCCAAAAGAGAGCACGGTAGGTATACCACTGGGAGATTTCCTCCTGATCTCCTGCTGCAGGGTGATCAGAATGTGGGATGCCATCAGTACAGGGTCGTGGATCTTACTTGGTAATGCGCCGTGCCCTCCCTTCCCGTGCACGGTGACATAGATCTCATCACTGGAAGCCATGTAAATGCCTGATTTGAAGCCTGCCTGTCCGGCCTTCAGTTCAGGGTAAACATGCTGGGCAATGATCATATCGGGCTTCCTATTGCTGAAAACGCCATCTTCCAGCATCAGCCTGGCACCGCCCGGTATCCGCTCTTCAGCGGGCTGAAACAGGAAGAGTACTTCTCCCCTGATAAATGGTTTCAGCTGCTTCAGTATCCGGATGGCTCCCAGCAGGCTGGTCATGTGGATATCATGTCCGCATGCATGCATAACACCCTGGTTCCTGGATTGAAAGGAGAGGTTCGTCTCTTCCAGGATGGGCAGTGCATCCATGTCGGACCTGAGGGCAATGCATAACCCTGGTGTATCTCCCTCCAGCCGTGCGAGGATCCCTGTTTCAGCAAATGGGTAGTCATAATCAATCTCCCACTGATCCAGTAAATTACGAATATACCGGGATGTCTCGTATTCCTTGAATGAGAGCTCGGGGTTCTGGTGGAGATGGTGCCAGGTCCGTACCATCTCTTGCAGAAGCTCATCCGAAAGCAGTTGTTCTATTTGATCTTTTATCTGCATAAGTTCAGTAGATTATCAGGGGTCGATCAGAAGTCAAGACTTAATGAAAGATAGAACATCCTGGGCTGGACTACCATATTTTCAACCCCCCAGGCCCAGTCAAGACGAATAAAATAGCCCAGTAACTGGCTGCGCACCCCAAAACCATAACCTGCCACAATGGGATCCCTGTTTGCGTCCAGGGTAATGGTCATGGGACCATTTTCGATGATTTCCGTATCCCATGCATTTTCGCCGGTATATGGATGAAGGCCGTTCCATGCCGTGCCCACATCGGCAAAACCGATTACCTGAAAATTATTCAGGAAACCGGAACCCAGCGGATGCCCGGCCAGGTAACGGAATAAGGGCATTCGTAATTCGGTATTAAATACGGCAAAGTTACTGCCATTCCGTATGTTCTGGGAGAACCCCCGCAAATTGGTGGCCAGGGCCTGGTAAGCGTAATTACGGGTATAATCAATGGCCACCGATTCATTAAAGGTCGGAATTCGGTTCTGTGAGAGGTTGATCCAGTTGTCCACGCTTCCCAGGTAATAGATCAGCGGACTTCTGCCAAAAGAGGTGCTGGCGGCAAACCTGTTGGCCCAGATCAGAGACCTGTGTATGCGGGTATAATGTCTGAAATCCCCACCGATTACGAAAAGATCGGATTTGGAGGTATTTATCTGCCGGTAGGCTTCTCCGAAGAGTTTCCACCGCATTCCGCTCAGCAGGTTGGTCCCCAATTGCCGTGTATTGTCGAATATCAGTTCACCTTTGAGCCCTCCCCAGACCTTTACAATGTTTGGTTCATTCAGAAACTTGACCTCCGTTGCGAGAAAAACCGTATTATCATGCCTGAATGAGGCGGTCCCTTTGACCGCCAGGCTCTGGGATAATGGATATTTCAGGGAGCCCAGCAATTCATGTGTAAAGGTTTTAATGTTGGCACCATCTGTGGTATAGTTCTTGAAAACCTGCCGGTGAAACAGGAGTTGTTTGTCCAGTTGATATTTCAGGTTCTCAAAACTGAGCAGATACTCATTGCTGTCGAAATCTGTGGCGAACCTTACCCCGCCAACAAGACGGTAATCCTCGAACAGGTCATTGGCACCCACCTTGAGCAAAAGATTCAATCCGGGATTGAAGTAAAATGCTCCGCCCGTAAATGCCTGGTAGGATGCATTCAGAAAGCTGAAATCGATCTGGTTTACCAGCCGGTTGGGATAGAATGCTGTGGAGTAATCGATGTACATCATCTGGTTATCCTGCGCGGAATCCAGTACCAGGTTGAGGTTCCGGTTGCGAAGCTGATTGTTGTAGTAGTTCAGCTTTTCGCGTTCAAAAATATAGTGGTTAATATCAATGCGGAACTCCTGAAAAGTAATGGTGTCACCGTCCAGTATCAGCCGGTTTTCGGCAATGTCTTTCATGGAGATGACCTTTTTCTCCACGTGGTGAACAGAATCTTCCTGCATCAGCCGGTTACGGTGTTTGTTCCTGTATTCGGTAGGTTCCAGTTCATCCCCGTATTTCCGCTCGAACTGAAAGGGATATTTGTACATGTGATAACGGGAGTCGTTATAGATGATCTCGGCAATCTCACCGGTTTCCGAGTTGATGTCCTGGGACATGATATTGCGCTTGTAATTTGAAAGTGGAAAGCTGTTGGCAAAATAACGATAATGGATGGTAGTGTCCACCAGCATGATGGTACTGTCATACTTGGCATAATATCGGTTGACGATCCCGTTTTTATCGCTGAGATAGAAAAACTCATTGCGGGCGGGAGAGAGTGGCTGGTAATGGTTGATATAGTCTCCCTCCGATATCTTTTGTAATTGCGGGTCTTTCCCGGCATAGTCGTAAACATATATAGCAAAGGCTGTTGTGGTATTATTCTCAGGATCCCCCTTTAAAAAAAGTTTATCCATCCTTCGGTTGGAAGCAAAGGAGATGTTTTTCATATGGTTGATGAAACGGGGAGAGAAATCATCGGCCAGGTCATTGGTAATCCGTTCATTGGTGGATGAAGCGATGTCAAATACCCAGATGTCGGTCTGACCATCAACCACGGCTGAAAATACAAGCTTCCTGGCATCCTGCGAAAAGCTCAGGTCCAGGATCTTTTCAAAATGGAGCAGGTTTCGTGTGGTGATTTCACGTGTTTCCAGGTTATATACGTGAAATTTAAGCAATCCTTTCTCCTCTGTCACAAAACCGAGAATCTGGGAAGTGGGGTGCCACGCAATAACCGGATAGGAATAGTCGGTGATCTGGTGCAGTTTCTGCCCCCTTTTATAGATCTTCTTTTTTTTGCCGGTGGCTTCATCATGAATCCAGATCTTGTACTGTCCCAGCTGGTTGGTCACATAAGCCACATGTTTTCCGTCGGGGCTGATCCGGATATTCTGATAAACACGTCTTTTATTGGGGCGTTTCAGTATCTGTCCTTTGTCCGGCGTGCCGGGGCGATCCTCAACGGCTGTATACAATCCAAGGTAATAAGCTGTCCATTCCATGGAAAGATTCTTCAGTTTGCTGCCCAGTACGTACAGAAATCCGCTTTCAGCATTTTTATTGATCTTGGTGATATAGAGGATCTGGGGTATGATAGATGCACCATACATATCAGCCACATATTTCCAGAAGGAGTGACCGGCATAGCGTGCATCATCGTCCTGCAGGTTTACAAATTTGCGGTACTTCCCGGAAACGATACCATCTTTAACCCTGTTCTCCAGATCATAGTCCCACGGGTTGGAT
>JANTFK010000340.1 GCA_024763595.1 Bacteroidales bacterium
CCCTGAACTTGGAATCCACATAGTTTTGAAAGTTATAATTATAGCGGTCCAGGTGATCGGCTGTGATATTCAACAGAATGGCGATATCCGCCTTGAACTCATACATACCATCCAGTTGAAAGCTGCTCAGTTCCAGCACATAATAATCGTATGACTCCGCATATACCTGGTATGCAAAACTCCGGCCCACATTCCCTGCTATACCCACATTCATCCCTGCTTTTCGCATCATGTGATGGATCAGGGAAGTAGTCGTGGTCTTTCCATTGCTTCCCGTTATACATATCTTCCGGGCAAGTGTATGGCGGCCTGCAAACTCAATTTCAGAAATGATAGGAATACTTTTTTTCCTGAGCAGCTTAACAATCGGCGCACTCTCCGGAATGCCCGGACTCTTGATCACTTCGGTAGCATTGACGATCAGTCTTTCGGTATGGCCTCCCGACTCATAAAGCACCTTATGTTCATCCAGCATCTCCCGGTAAAAGGGTTTGATTTTTCCTGCATCTGAAACAAATACATCATATCCTTTCGACCTGGCCAGAATGGCTGCGCCCGTTCCACTTTCTCCGGCTCCGAGGATGACTATACGTTCTCTGTTTTCCATAGGGTTAAATTGGTTTGAATTATCTGATCTTTAAGGTTACAATGGATATCACGGCCAGCATGATCCCCACAATCCAGAACCGGGTTACGATCTTGGGTTCCGGGAATCCCTTTTTCTGATAATGATGATGCAAAGGGGACATGAGGAAGATCCTGCGGCCCGCTCCGTATTTTTTGCGGGTTCTTCTAAAATAGCTTACCTGCAGGATCACAGAAAGGCTCTCCACGAGGTATATCCCGCATAAAACCGGGATCAGCAACTCCTTTCTGATAACAACGGCAAATACTGCAATGATTCCACCCAGGGCCAGGCTGCCGGTATCTCCCATAAAGACCTGCGCCGGAAAGGAATTATACCAGAGAAAGCCAATGGTGGCACCAACGAAAGCACCTGCAAAAATGACCAGCTCGCCTGCCAGGGGAATATGCATGATATTCAAATAGTTGGAATAGATAGCGTTACCCGAGAGCCAGGCCAGGATTCCGAGGGTAACCCCGATAATAGCCGCCGATCCGGTGGCAAGTCCGTCGAGTCCGTCTGTAATGTTGGCTCCGTTGGAGACAGCTGTAACAATGAATATGACAACCAGGACAAATACGATCCAGACCAGGTGATCCGCATATTTACCGCTGAACCACACGAGCCATGTATAATCGAATTCATTATTTTTCACGAAGGGGATGGTGGTCAGGGGCCGTTTATACTCCTGTACAACATAGAGATTGCCTGCCTGGTCAACCTTCATCTCCTGTGTACTGTAGCGGGAGAAATTATCCTGGTCAATGGTCACCCTTTCACGGATCTTTACGTCGTCACTGAGATAGAGTGTAACGCCCACGATCAATCCCAGGCCTACCTGTCCGATGATCTTAAATTTGCCCCGTAACCCCTCTTTGTTCTTCCTGAAAACCTTGATATAATCATCCATGAACCCGATCAGCCCAAGCCATACGGTGGCCACCAGCATGAGAATAATGTAAATATTGCTCAGGTCTGCAAAGAGCAGTACCGGAATGATGATGGAAGCAAGGATGATGACCCCGCCCATGGTTGGGGTCCCCTGTTTCTGCTGCTGACCATCCAGGCCCAGGTCCCGGACCGATTCCCCGATCTGGCGCCGGTGCAATGTGTTGATGATCCTTTTACCTATGATCATGGATATAACCAGGGAAGTGATGATGGTAAGGGAAGCGCGGAATGAGAGATAGTGGAACATCCCCGCTCCCGGGAAATCAAACTGTTCAAGGTATGCGAACAAGTAATAGAGCATATATTATCCTTTCAGGTTTTGTTTCAGAATCTTCATATCATCGAAAGCTCTCTTCTCTCCCCTGATCTCCTGGGTCCGTTCGTGGCCCTTTCCTGCCACAAGAATGATATCGTGGCTGCCGGCCATCAAACAGGCTGTCCGGATGGCTTCTTCCCTGTTTGTGATACGCAATGTGTTGTTCCTGAATGTGTCCGGTATCCCTTCAATCATCTCATCAAGAATGGCCTCCGGATCCTCATCCCTGGGATTATCAGAAGTAAGGATCACCTTGTGACTGCCCCTTGCTACGATTTCAGCCATCAGGGGCCTTTTTCCCCGGTCCCTGTTTCCACCGGCTCCCACAACTGTAATGATATCTCCACCTGTCACATTTACTTCCTGTATGGTCTCCAGCACATTTTGCAGGGCATCGGGAGTATGGGCATAATCCACAATGGCTGTGGTTCCTTTCCCTGACCGGAAAGTTTCAAATCTGCCGGCGACCGGATTGAGCTGACTCAGGCTCCGGAGCACATCCTCGCGATGGTGCCCCAGCAACAGCAGGGTAGCGTACACACAAACCAGGTTTTCGGCATTGAATCTGCCGGGTAGTTTGATCCATACTTCCTGCCCGTTAATGTTGAGTAGCGATCCCTCCAGGTGCATCTCAATGATTTTGCCCTTGTAACTGCTCATGGAACGCAAACTGTAAGTATGGTGCCCGGCCCTGCAGTTTTGCAGCATCACCTTTCCATTGGGATCATCCACATTCACCAGTGCAAATCCATCTTCGGGCAGATCATCAAAAAAGCGTTTTTTTACGGTCAGGTATTCACGGAAGTCTTTATGGTAATCGAGATGGTCACGTGTCAGGTTGGTAAAAATGCCCCCGTTGAAATCGAGTCCGCCGATACGTTCCTGGTCAATAGCATGGGAGGAGACTTCCATAAAGCAATATTCACATTCCGCATCTACCATATCCCGCAGGTAGCTGTTGATCTGCAGGGGATCCGGGGTGGTATGGGTTGCCGGACGGTGGTCCTCCCCAACCAGTACCTGTATGGTGGAAAGCAGGCCGGCCTTATAACCCATCTGCAGGTGTGCCTGGTAAAGCAGGGTGGCAATGGTTGTTTTCCCGTTGGTCCCGGTTACACCTACCAGATGCAATTCCCTGGAGGGATGGCCGAAAAATGCTGAAGCCATTAAAGCCAGAGCCCTGCGCGAATCAGCCACCCGGACCCAGGTGATCCCCGGGCCGGTACTTGCAGGCAGTTCTTCACAAACCACAGCCCGGGCACCCATTGCTATTGCCTGGTCAATATGGTCATGCCCGTCAGCCTGCAAACCCCGGATGGCTACAAAGAGATCCCCATCCCTGACGTTCCTGGAATCAAAGACAATGCGGTCAATCTCCTGCCCGCCCCCTCCGGTCAGTTGCGCTATCTCCAGATCTGCTATAATTGTTTCCAGCTTCACTTAGCCCTCTTTTATACTCATGCTCAATTTTATCATACTGCCTTTACGGATCCTGCTCCCCGCCTGAATCGATTGTTTCCGTACTGTCCCCCTTCCATCGGATACCACCTTCAACCCCCTGCTTTCCAAAACATATATGGCATCCATCAAACCCATGTCTTTCACATTGGGGACCAATCCTCCGGGCATGGTCCGGGGAGATATCCTGACACCCTCCTCCGTACTGGTTGTGGAAACCCAGGGAATCCCCTTTCCCTCTCCCTGAAGGGGCAAACCCAGGTGTGTAAATACCGATTCCAGTGCATCACCGTTTCCGCTTTTAGAATAGGGAGCCTGTATCTTTTCACCGGCTATTTGTACCTGATCACCGTGCATTTCGTAATCGTTGACATAGATTCTGTCGGTGATCTCCCTGAAAATGGGACCGGCTACCAGGTTGCCGTAATAAATATGCTTGGAGGGAGCATTTACCACCACAATACAGGAGTATTTGGGTTTATTGGCAGGGAAATATCCTACAAATGATGCCTGGTACAGCGATTTGGTATATCCCTCTTTGCTGAGCGACACCTGGGCAGTCCCGGTTTTTCCGGCAATTTTGTAGTGACTGTTGGCCAGGTTCCTGGCGGTCCCCCTCTCCACCACTCCTTCCAGCATTTTTTTTACCTGGCCCAGAGTTTCCCGGGAACAGATGTGGTTATTCAGCACCTCCGTTTCATATCTTTTCACCAGTTTACCGTGGGAACGGATCTCTTCAACGAAAATGGGTTTTACCATCTTTCCATTATTAGCCACTGCATTATAAAATGCCAGTATCTGCAACGGAGTTAACCTTACTTCATATCCAATGGACATCCACGGCAGTGAGAGCCCCGACCAGAGTTCGCTGTCGGTGTATTTGATCTCCGGCTTCCCTTCACCTTTTATCCCGATTCCCAGTTTCCGGTTCAACCCCATCTCATAAAGGC
>JANTFK010000341.1 GCA_024763595.1 Bacteroidales bacterium
TCTTTACCCGTGGTGACAATATCAGCAATTTAAACAAGGTAATGTTGTATATTCAAAAGAACGAACATACAAGGAAGATCAAACTGGTCACTGTGCTGAATGAAAATAATCAAGGGAAGTTAATTCAATCGCTCAAAAAAGATATTGAATTCTTAAGCCGGGAGTACCCGGACATAAAGATTGAATTCGTTACCATGAAAGGAGAATTCGGTCCAAAACTGGTACGCGAATTATCGCGGAAATGGGGTATCCCGATCAACTTTATGTTTATCGGTTCACCGGGTGATCATTTCCCATACCGTATTGAAGATCTGGGAGGTGTTCGGTTGATTATTTAATCCGGATCTTACAAAAGTCTTATTTTGTATTCCCTGACCTGATCCAGTTTACCAGGCCTTTGTTGCGTATGATTTCCATGAGTTTTTCAGGCAGGGGGGGAATCCGGAAAGTCTTGCCTGACATGATCACCGTGCCTGACTCCAGATCAACTTCCAGTGAATCTCCGGGTTGATAGGCTTCAACAATGGCAGGATATACAATCAGGACCAAACCCTGATTGACTGAAGAACGGTAAAAGATACGGTTTACCGACTTAACAATTACGGCCTTCACCCCGGCGTATGCCAATCCCACAGCAGGATGTTCCCGGGAGCTGCCACATCCGAAATTCTCACCTGCAACCATCACATCCCCCTTAGCAACATTACCCGCAAACCCCGGATCAAAACCTGCAAAAAGATGAGGCAGAATGGTCTCAGGCTCCGAACTTAATACCTTATAAGTAAGGTTTCCGGCAAACATCTGGTCGGTATTCAGGTCATTCACATCAGCATAATTCCACACTCCGTTCAATTTACGGTTGTCTCCTTCTTTAATGGTAAGGGTTTGTGAAGGTTCTCTGCGGTACGGAAACCGCTCCTTTCCGGGTTGTTTCCTGGGGTCGGTAATTTCACCCGTTATAGCTGCCAGGGCCACTGCAGCCGGCGAGGCAAGGTAAACAGATGCATTTTTGTTACCCATTCTTCCCAGAAAATTCCTGTTGGAAGTCGAAAGAACGGTAAAACCATCTGCCGGAATCCCCTGGCCTGTACCCAGACATGGACCACACGAAGGGCTCAGCACATTGGCACCTGCCTCAACCAGGGTCTCTATAGTACCATCTTTCATACCCTGCAAATAGATTTTCCGTGAGGCAGGAGTAACCAGTAATTGAAAGCCTGTCCTTACTTTTTCCCCTCTTAAGACAGAAGCAGCCTCCTGCAGATCTTCAAGCCTGCCATTGGTACAGGTCCCTATCAATCCTTCCTGCACAGGGGTTCCTGCTACTTCAGCCAGGGCATGCACGTTGTCCACCTGATGCGGCACGGCTACCAGCGGGTAAATCTCATCCAGATTAATTTCCAACTCCTGCACGTAGGAAGCACCTTTATCTGCCCAAATGCCACTGATCTCCTCCCGGTAAAAATCCGATAATATCTCATCTGGCGGAAAAACAGCATTTTTAGCACCCATTTCCGAGGCCAGATTGGCCAGCGTCATCCGCTCAGAAATTGAAAGTGTTTTAACGCCCTCACCATGATATTCAATGGACAGATAGTTGGCTCCTGCCGAACCGATCATACCTATGATCCAGAGGGAAAGATCCTTGGCATATACGCCTTCTCTGAGCTTCCCGTTAAGGGTTATCTTTAAAGTTTCAGGTACACGGAACCAGGTCTCTCCCCGCTTCCATATTCCTGCTGTTTCAGTACGGTCAATTCCGGCAGCCAGCGCATTAAAAGCGCCTGCCGTACAGGTGTGGCTGTCACTTCCCACAATCAGCATTCCGGGACGTGCATGATACGACATGATCTGGTGACAGATGCCCTTTCCTGCATCGTAAAACATATCAATTCCCTGCTCTTTTACCAGGTTCCGGATGCTTTGGTACTGTGTTGCCAGCTGTGCGCTGGTTGGAGGTGCATTGTGATCCAGAACTACCAGTAATCGGCCCGGATTCCTGATCTGTGAACCATTCATTTTCTGAAAAGTCTTGAAAATGCTGGATGTATTATCATGACTCAGTATAATATCGGGTTCCCTGAAAACCACCGTACCGGCTTCAGCTCCCAGAATCTTTTCTGCAAAAGTCATTGCCATATCAAACACATATATTAATTAAAAGTATAGTAATTTTAAAATTAACTCCTAAAACCTCTTGCTTTCGAAAAATTTCTTTTCCAATGACTGTACCATTTGGAAGCACTTATATTACTGACATTTAAAACAATCCTCCGTTTTTATATATTTCCATCTGAACCTCGGAAAAAGGAGTAACCGTAATACTCCGGCCATTTTCAACGTTAACAATTTTCCCCGTTTCAAAGTTCACCTGAAGGTTTTGCCCGTTTTTCAGATCAAGAGAATCCAATGATTCATAGGTTAAAACCGGGAAAGCCGCATTAATGGCATTCCGTTCATAAATAGCCCCAAACGAGCGGGCAAGGATAACCGTGATCCCCAGTGCCTTAAAACATTCTACAGCTTGCTGGCGGGAACTGCCACTCCCAAAATTCCTGCCTGTAACAATGATGTCTCCAGGCTGGCTTTTCTTTGCAAAGTCTTCAAACCCGGCGAGGTTGTCAAAGGTGTATTGGCCCATCTCTTTCGGATCGGTAATGGCAAGGTACCTGTTGTGGTAGATCATATCCGTATCAATATTATCCAGGCTGATCAGCCAGACCCGGCCGGTAACCATCACAGGTTCGGCAGGATGATGCCTCCCGTGTACAGTATGTTCGTGTACAGGTTTTTGCCCGGGCCGGTTATGTATTACAGGCTGTTCAGGAATGGCATCAGGTGTGGTAATGTAGCCGGCAACTGCCGATGCCGCGACCACAGCCGGTGAAGCCAGGTAAACTTCTCCTTTTCCCTGCTTTCCGGGGAAATTCCGGTTCCCGGAACTAATGGTAACCTCACCCGGTCCGTTCTGGCCCACCTGCCCGGCAGCACACCCTGCACATCCTGCATTGGATACCAGGGCACCGGCATCCTTGAAAATTTTCAACAAACCCTCTTCCAGGCACTGCACCCATACTTTATCAGTGGTGGGAACAATTTTAAGAACCACATCAGGAGCCACTTTCCGGCCTTTCAGTATATCAGCCACAACACGCATGTCCTCAATCCGCCCGTTTGTACAACTTCCTACAAAACCCGAATCAATTTTTATTTTTTTTGTTTGGTTCACCGGCACCGTATCATGAGGTTTCCCGGGGCGGGATACCCTGGAAACAAACTGCTTAACATCCAGTGTAATTTCTTTGCTATACTGTGCATCAGCATCGGCAAACAATGGCGTGAAATGCACAGAAGTCTTTTCCCTGCAATAGGAAATAATCTCATCAGCCGGGGGAAAAAGAATGGTTATGGCTCCCATTTCAGTACCCATCGATGCTATCGTTATTCGTTCGTGAAGTGCCAGTTTTTCAACCACCTCACCATACATCTCAACAACATAACCCAGCAGTTCATTGGCACCAAACCGGTTCAGGAGATTCAACACAATATCTTTCGCCGAAATGCCGGATAGGGCTTTGCCATTGAGTACCAGCTTCACCGAGGGAGGGACCTTAAACCAGATTTTTCCCTTGTTCCATGCAGCGGCAATATCTTTATCTCCCATTCCCTGTCCAAAGGCACCCACAGCTCCCAGAATATTGGCATGAGAATCGGTTGAAATAGCTGTTGCCCCCGGATAAACCAACCCCTCTTCAATCAACAGATGGGTTCCTATTCCTGCATTTATATCAAAAACTTTTATTCCGTTTTCACGGGCATAGATCCGGCATACCTGTTGATTGGCGGCATATTTCTGATCAGAACCGGTAGGATTGGTATCGAACGTAAAAAAGGTTTTGGAGGGATCTGCCAGATCAAGGTCGTTATCCCGCATATTTTTTACCACATTCGGCCCTCCGAAGTCACGAGCCACACGGGCATCAATTTCAACATCCAGGATGTCTCCCGGTCGTGGATGATCTGCATCCGAATGTGCAGCTATTATTTTTTCTATCAGGGTCAGTCCCATAGATAAGTTATGTTTTATTGTACCGGAATTTACTCACTTTAGCAATGAAAAACCGGCCGGATCGCATCCGGCCAAAAATCATCTAAAAATAAGGATTTTCGGGGAAGAATGAATGAACCCCGGGAAAAAAATTACAAAGAGAAATAAATTTGTTTAAGTCTTAAAAAACACCTGCTTTGAGGATGTTTTTTTTACTTGAGTGGAGTCAGTATGAAA
>JANTFK010000342.1 GCA_024763595.1 Bacteroidales bacterium
TTACGCTCATCGGATCATACCTGGGTTTTTCTCCCAGAAGTCGAAGTGAAATGATTCCCTGTAGCGTATTGTATAGTTTAGCCAGGGGCGCATTTTGATCCATACTGCCTGTTGGCGGATAGAAGGCCCCATCCGGTTTCTGACAGGAGATGAAGAACTCCCTGGTTTTATCAGGATAGGGGAGAGACCATCCGAATGTGCTGCTGATAATGGTGGCATATGCCGGGGCGGCAATACCTGACAGACCTGTATCGGATGTGCCTTTATAATCCGGATCTATTCCCGGGTGGAAAGAGCCATCCCTATTTGCTACGCGATGGAGAAAATCCTGCACTCCTTTAAGTAGTCCGGGATCATTGTTGCTGCATGCATATAATCCCAGTGAAAGGCCACCTGTGATCAAAGCAGATTGTGTAATGAATGTTCGGCGGTTAAGGCTCATCTTTATTCATGTTATTTGATTCAACTAATTTACAAAGTAAACTTTGCCGGCCAAATTCCTGGGTGGTGTAATTAAACTTAATTGGTAACTGTTTAGCTGTTACCCGAAAGAAGCCAGCTTTCCCGAGAAAGAAAAAAGGGAAACAAGGAGGTTAACCAGGCCATAAGGGAAGGCCCCTGCAATAGGTTGAACATCCTGATGAGACAGTAAAACAGAGACCTGGCCAGTACATCGGCTAAGTCTCTGTTATTCAGTGAGCGGGAAACGGGGATCGAACCCGCGACCCTCAGCTTGGGAAGCTGATGCTCTACCACTGAGCTACTCCCGCAATAGGAGACAAAAATAGAGAAAAATATTTGTCGGGCACTCCATATCTAATAATAAAGGCCAGTTTTCATTTATTTGAGATTTGATTCAACATCCATCTTTTGATGAAGAATCCTTACTACTTCAACGATTCCCTCGATTCTTTTGAAGAAGATCAGATGAATTTGCATCATCACTTCCGGCTCTCCAGGTTGTTGCTCTAAATACCCAGGAGGGCTATAGTATCAATCCCTTAACTGGAGACAGCATTGAGCCACTAATAAATTCACTGGGTGATACCATAGAAACAGGTGTGCCCATACCCGCCAGAGGAAAAGTTGTGCCCTGTAGGTATCCACAACCGGTCAGGGCCCTGCCTCCACTCATGAAAGACAATGCCAGCCTGAATATGAAATACATGGATGTAGCACAGGGAATGAACTCGTCTCAGGTCACTTCCGTCCTGGAGGACAGTCGTGGCAATATTTGGATCGGTACACAGGGACAAGGCGTGAGTATGTATAACGGTAAAACCTTTTAGGATTATTCATAATACAAATCTATAAATACAATTGCTTATTTTTAGCAGTTCAATTTTCCGTCAAACATCAAACGTGATTCAAATGAAAATTCGAGTATTTATTCATCTTGTTCTTGTTTTAAGTTTTATCCATTCGTTTTCTTTCGGTCAAAATTCAACCTCCGGTTCATGGCTTGTTGGTTATGCGGAAACGGATATCACACCATCAAATGACCAGGAGGTTCAAATGTCGGGGTATGGCCGGGAGCGCTATGCAGATGGCTCCATGATGCCTCTTATTAGTCAGGTTGTTGTATTGCGAGACTTAGAAGGTAATACGGGGATTCTTATTACGGCAGATATTGTCGCGTTTGACCGTGTTATGGTAAACGCTATCCGGCATTCTATTCATAAGAAACACAATATTTCTATAGAGAACATTCTTCTGGTGGCTTCGCATACCCACTGGGGACCTGCCGTAAGACTGATTGGTAATTTTAGTACAGGAGCGCCAAATGTTTGGTACAATGCCTGGCTGGAAGAGAAAATCACAGACCAGGTTGATCGTGCATTGGCCGGTCTATCCCCTGCAGCTATTGAGTATACTTCTTTTGATTTTCGCGAAATTGCCAGCAATCGCCGGCTGTTGGTTGATGGAGAAATATTAATGAAACCAAATCCGGACGGTAGTTTTGATGGTCATACACCACTCATAAGGATTAAGCGTGATGCACATCCACAAAATATTCTTATGGTAGGATATGCTTCACATGTTACAGATTTGGGAGCACTTGAAAAATGGAGTCCAGGGTATCCCGGATTTATGAGAAACTATCTTTCCGGTGCTTTGCCGGATACAAAAGCTGTTTTCATTCAGGGTTGTGGTGGTGATGCGAAAATTACTTATACAGATTCGGAAACCGGCAAACTGGTTTTCTCAAGTGATACCATACATTCTCGTGAAGCAGGAGAGAAACTTGCCAAAGCTGTACTGGCACATTTAGAAAGCGGAAAAATGACTGCTATTGACAATAAGCTTACTTGCTCCTTAGCAACAGGTCAATTGAGCTATGGTCAACGCTGGACACAGGAAGAAATTGAACATCAGGCTTATGATGGGGAACTAAATCATTATTTAACATGGTCTGCCAGGCAGAGATTGGCCTATCCAGTTGTGAATGAAAGTTTTCGTTATGATGCACAGCTATGGAAGCTGGGAAATCAGCTGACCATTTTTGGCATGGAAGGAGAAGTCTGTAGTCCATGGGGGGAGATTTTACGAGCTATGTCAGGGACCAAACAAGCCATGGTGGCCGGATATGCAAACAATACCAGTTGTTATATCCCCGATAATAAAATGATTAAGGAGGGTGGTTATGAATCTTTCAGGTCACAAAAGTATCTTCAGCCTGCTCCATTCACTCAAAACATCGAAGGGGAAATCACAACTATTGTCAGAAAGGCGTTGAAAGCACTGGATTAAAGCCTGCTGCGTACTCAGCTCTTCAGGACGTACCCGGGTTACTTGCTCATGCGATCCAGGTAAACCATAAGCCGTGCTCGTTCGGATCAGTGGTAAAATATGGAGTAGCTTCCGTACCACAAACGATCACACATTGAGCCTGCCCTTCATGGACAAGGCTCAGAAGTTCCTGAGCCATCGCCTCCCCATGTGACGAACGAGGAGTACGCTTTTCACCAGACAAGAGCCACACCATTGCAAAAACAATAATGATGATTGAAATAAAACCCAGGTATTTTACCCTTTTTGATAAATTCATTTTCCCGTATATATACTATGTTCTATATGTAGGAAATAGATTTAGTCGGATTATGTCATTTTATTGATATTTTTGAAGGCCATATGAGAAAATCGAGATTCGGATGAAGAGCGCTATTATTACCATAGGAGATGAGATACTGATCGGACAGGTAACCGATACCAATGCTGTGTGGATCTCGCAACAATTAAACAAAATAGGTGTCCAGGTGGGAGAGATGGTAACGGTTTCTGACGAAGCTGTGCAGATCAGAGAAACCCTGGACCGGTATATGGGCAGATACGATCTGCTGATCATGACCGGTGGGCTAGGCCCCACCAAAGATGACCTTACCAAGCAGACACTCGCAGATTACTTTGATAGTGAAATGATCACCCATAAGGAGGTGCTGGAGAAGATCACGGCCTTTTTCAAAGAGAGGGGACGTACCATGATCGAATCCAATATCAGGCAGGCCGATGTACCGGATGCTTGCCGGGTGTTGATGAACCATCATGGAACTGCACCCGGGATGTGGTTTGAGAAGGAGGGGACCATCCTGGTTTCCTTGCCAGGAGTACCGTACGAGATGAAAGGATTGATGGAGGATCATCTGCTCCCCGAAATAAAACAGAGGGTCCGCATTCCCAATGTGGTACATAAAACAATTATGACACAGGGAGTTCCTGAATCCTACCTGGCTGCAATGCTGAGGGATTGGGAAGCCGCCCTTCCGGCCTGTGTCAGACTGGCTTATCTGCCCAGGCCCGGTATTGTGAGGTTGCGACTGACCGTGGTTGACAAATGTGCCAAAGATGCTGAACAAATACTCAAGGTAATTATAGATAACCTACTGGAAATTATATCTCCACATGTTTTCGGTTATGATGATATAACCCTGGAGGAATCGCTTGGAAACCTGTTGAAAGAAATGGGTCTTACGCTTTCAACAGCTGAGAGTTGTACAGGTGGGAACATTGCCAGGCTGATCACTTCGGTTCCGGGAAGTACAGCCTATTATAAAGGGTCGGTCATTGCATACGATAACCGCATTAAAAGGGATATGCTTGGAGTGGATGATGAAGTTTTGGCATCTGTAGGGGCGGTAAGCCGGGAGGTAATCGAACAGATGGCCAGGGGAATCATGAATGCTTATAGCACCGATACGGCCATTGCCACTTCAGGGATAGCGGGCCCGGAGGGTGGTACAGCTGATAAACCTGTTGGCACAG
>JANTFK010000343.1 GCA_024763595.1 Bacteroidales bacterium
CGATTTCGCCTTGGCATATTTATCTGCAGCCACCCAGAATGCCGTACGCTTCTCAAAATCCTCGCCCAGGTTATTACGTGAAGCAACAATGGCATCACCCAGTGCAATATAGGCCTTACCTAAATCGCTCTTATAGGCAATGGCTTCCCTGGCATAGCTGATCGCCTCACAATAATCCTTATTGGCCATACTCACAATGGCCAGTTCATAGAACCATTCGGCCCGGGTATCATTCTCCAGGTTTTCCCCGATCACTGCCATTTTCAGGTAGTCGGCTGCTTTCTGAAAATTATTTTTTGCGATAAAAAGGACACACAGCTGGTGTGCTGATTCCGGCCCGGGATCAATTTCATACATCTGTTCCGAGCAGGTCACATAAAGATCGGACCTGTCACAGCCGGAGGCACTATAGAACTTGATCACCTTCTGAAGGAACGCTTTGTCTGTTTTATTTGCCTCGAACTGGGGTCCGAAATAGCCATTCAGTGCATCACAGGTAAGCAGGCCGCTATTGAGCATCATCTCATCGATGTTGGCTTTTGCCTTTGGCCAGCGAGAACTCTTTTTCAGCAGTTTATCAATGATACCGGTTGCCATGAAATAGTCCTCAATGGACTGGTTATCATCTAAGATTCCTGCAGTGTTCAATGCAATGCTGGTATTGACGAAAGTTACCATTACGGCATCCCTTGATTTGTTCTTCTGCAGCTCGATACTCTTTTTCAGGTAGCCATATCCCTCTTCCATGGCATTCAGATCGGGATCCCCGCTACAATCGGTTCTGCGGTAGCGGAGCAAATCGATCCCTTTTCTGCCCAGTATATTGCCTAAACCCTTGAAATGTTCGGCCCTGCGATCATAAATAAGCATTAATGTATCAATCATCTCATTTTTTTGCTTACAATCGGATGCAGCTTCAATCTTTTTGCGGTACATGGTGATGCCTTCCACATACATCCGCTCACTGGATCTGGGGCACTCGCTGAATACGATGCGCCAGGGGCCGATGGCATCCTTGTAATTGTTATGCTTAAAGAATTCTTTATAGAGGGAAAGATTCTTAATGCACCTGATACTATCATCACCCTTTCCGTATTTTGATCCGTCCTCCATGCCTTTTTGTGAAAAAACAGGCACGATAACTAACAATGTCATCAGGGATATTAAAATGGTTTTGAGGATTCTCTTTTTCATGCCATTTAAAATTTTCCTGGGTTAATCAAATCTTCGTTTTCGGAACCATAGATCATGTAAAGTTACATTAAATGTGATAATTCCATAATTTTCTTCTACTAAATTGTACTCGGTAGTACCCCTGGTCCCCAGTGTAAAAGCCACATTTATGCTTGATCTTAAGGTCCTGACCGGTAATCCTACTCCAAATGTTATGCCATAGTCTGTCAGCTGATGATCATTCACCTCCAGGTAATTGTTGGAATAGTAGCCTCCGACCCTGTAAGTCATGAGTTTATGATATCCCCTTAGGGCTTTTACATCGGGTGTGTATTCAGCACCTAAATGTATGGAAGTGGCACGGGTGGTGGTGTAATTCTCCCCTGAAAGGGATCCGCTCCAGTCCTGCAGGTAGTAGTCACCTGTAATGGTCAATTTGTTTGGAATTCCGAATGCGATTCCTCCACCCATCTTTTGCGGGATGGTAAAACTCCTGATGGCCGTATCCTGTCCCAGGGTCACATCCGGATCGATCACAAGGGAATCATACAATTTTTCGGGTTGATAAGTATAAATCTGGTTTTTGACCACATATTCCAGATCAGCATTAACCCGGGTTTCCAGATCATAGATCCCTCCAAGTGAAAAGAAGAACTTATCTCCAAAAACTTCCTTATACTGCATCCCAAGCGTAAAAACAGGTTTCCTGAGATCAAAATTTTCCAGCGATGAGACATTTGAATAATTGCTGTTGACCGGAAAATTTACTTTCCGTTCCCTGGTCAACCTTCCCATCAGGTAATTCATGGTAACTCCCAGTGAAATACGGCTCAAAAGTTTAATGGAGGCACCCACATAAAAATTCATGATGCCTCCTTCACCACTGTAATAGGTATCCATCGCCACACCTGAATTATAATCATTATATTGCTGTGTGATGTTGTATCCGATGCTGCTGTAAGGGATAAGCCCGGTTGAAATCCCCAGGTATTTACCCATGGAAGAGGCGAAAGCCACATGATGCAGGTTCATGTTCCACCATGTATTGGAAATAGTCGTGGTCTTATACTGATTGTGAAACGAGTTGGCTCCGAAATCAAAATATACCGATGTACTGTCCAGACCGCTGAAAGATGCCGGATTCAGGAAGTTGATCCGGTTATTCTCATGTATGGCCAGTCCCGTTCCTCCCATGGCCAGGTTCTGTGCAACTCCCTTTTTGGCCAGGTCGCCCAATCCAAACCGGGTATAAGGGGAATAGGTGTTGAACTGGCTGAAAAGGGAAATGGTAACAACAAAGGTAATTAGCAAAGTGGTTGTTACCCTATGTATGATGTGCTGCATTGTGCTCCAGTATTCTGTTAAGTCCGATCAGGTTCAGATTCAGGTCCACAAAGATGCTACTTTTTAGTTTTCCGGCAAAGTATTTTGCATCACCTCCGGTCAATACCACCTGCAGGTCGGGAAAATTTTGACTCATAGCGCTGATAAATCCGTCCATTTCGAACAATAATCCATTTACGATACCGGATTGTATGGCCTCCCTTGTAGTACCGCCAACCAGTGGTGGTTGTTCCTCCGGACGCTCCAGATGGGGCAGGCGATTTGTATACCTGTGCAGTGATTTGAACCTGATCTCCAGGCCCGGGGAGATGTTTCCCCCCTGGAATTCACCCTGCGAGGTAACTATATCATAGGTAATGGCTGTACCGGCATCAATTACCAGAACGTTTTTCCCGGGGCAAATAGTATAGGCGCCCACAGCAGCTGCCATGCGGTCATAACCCAATGTTTCGGGCGTACGGTATTTATTGTGCACGGGAATGGGTGTGCCGTGGTTTAGTTCAATGCAGGGACTGTACAGATTATTGAGGTAATCAATGATCTCCCGGGAATAATTTACCACAGATGAAATAATGGCGCCCTTCAGGTTATCGTAACGGGTATGAAAATAGAAGATCTCCCTGCTGGTGATGCGTTCGTAGGTGGCGGCTTCAATCACCTCCTTTTGATCACATACAGCAATCTTCCCGTATGTATTCCCCAGATCGAGAACAAGATTCATGTGTGCTATCCGTTATTCAGTTTTTGTAAAACCTCATATGCCTTTTGTACTGAATCTACCCGGTCACTTCGAAGGCTCAGCTTCTGCTGGTCCTCGCGCATGCGGAATACATCCGGATTTGCCTGAATGTTTCCAATCACCTGCTTAAACTTTTCCGATCTGTAAAATTGTGACTCCGGGTCGCTTACAAAATACGTGATCAGTATGCTTTTTTTCAATACAATTTTTTCAACACCGATCCGACGGGCCAGCCAACGCAACTGTACAACCTTTAATAAATTAACGGAAGCTGGAGGCAGGGGGCCAAACCTGTCTTCAAGCATCTTAAGGAAATCCTCCAGTGTTGCTTCATCCCTGATGGCATCCAGTTGCCTGTAGAGTTCAATCCGTTCGCTGATGTTCGAAATATAGTGATCGGGAAAAAGCAGTTCCAGATCTGTATCAATATGGCAATCGGACAAGTATGCCGTATCGGGTCCGGATGGTTCCGCGCTTGATTCATACAGATCGCTGAATTCTGTCTGTTTCAGTTCATTGATCGCTTCATTCAGGATCCGGTTATAGGTATCAAATCCCATATCGGCAATAAAGCCGCTCTGTTCAGCTCCCAGCAGGTTTCCGGCCCCCCGGATGTCCAGGTCCTGCATGGCAATATTGAATCCGCTGCCCAGGGCCGAAAACTCTTCTACAGCTTTCAACCTTCTTCTGGCCTCCTGGGACAACAGTGAAACAGGAGGGGCAAAAATGTAGCAGAAAGCCTTTTTATTTGATCGGCCCACCCTGCCCCTGAGCTGATGCAGATCACTTAATCCGAAGGTATGGCCGTTGTTGATAATTATTGTATTGGCATTGGGAATGTCCAGTCCCGACTCGATAATGGTCGTGGCAATCAATACATCGTAATCTCCCCGCATAAAGTCCAGCATCACAGATTCCAGTTTCCTCCCTTCCATCTGTCCATGGGCCACTACCGTCCTGACCCCGGGCAGCAAATTGTCTACCAGTGT
>JANTFK010000344.1 GCA_024763595.1 Bacteroidales bacterium
GATGCAGTAGCAGCCAGCACGAAATTTTTTATTTTGTTCAGCGGAACCGGCTGGCCAATTACGTTGTAAATGTATCTGAATTTGTATCCCAGATCTTCAAAGACTTTCCTGAGTGCCGTGGTTCCTGCCTGGGGGGCCGCGGTCACCACTTTCCCCTCTTTCATATCACCGGCCAGTCCCCATAATACCATGGGTTTCTCCCTGAATGCACTGGTTACGGAGATAACCGCATGGGAAGGGATCCATCCGGCAATACAGATAATAAGCGTATCAAATGCTGTGGCGGAAAGTTCCTTTACTGCTCTTTCCACATCGGCATTGTCAGGATCATCGGTTACTGTTTCCGTTGTCAGTACCTCAAATCCAAGTGATTTTACCTGTTCAAGTGCCTCTGCACATTTCGTGTCAATTAAATCTTTGGGGGAGTTAATTTCTCCAAATCCAACAAATCCAACTTTTGTCATATACTTTTAATATTGATGATCCCTAAAAAAATAAGATAAGATATACAGATTAGCGGAATGGCAAATGCCATGGTGATTGATGTGTGATCTGCCACTATGCCCATTACCGGAGGAATGAAGGCACCCCCTGCAATGGAGGAAACCATCAGCCCGGATAATTCATTGGTGTGCTCAGGCATTCGATCTATGGTCAGAGAGAAAATAAGGGGAAAGATGTTGGCAAATCCCACTCCTGCAAGGAGGATCCCTGTCAGTGTCAGGGGATATGAACCCGAAAAGATGCAAACTATTCCGCCCAGGGCAACCAATGCTGTGATGATAAGCAGTTTCCTGGGGGCAACAATGCGCAAAATCCTGGACCCCAGTAACCTGCCTGCCAGAATCGGCAGATAGAGGAGCAGCCAGCTGATCAGGATCCCCATCTTTTCGACCGATACAGAAAACTTGTCTTTCAAAAGAATGGGCACATGGGAACTCATGGCTATTTCCAGGCCGCAATAGACAAATATACCCAGCACCATGGCCAGTACATACTTGTTTCGGAGAAGCCTGATACAGGACCGGAAAGAAGCATGGTGGTCGCCATTGTTTTTTTTCTCTTGTATGGAAATTGAATTCATCCAGATCAGGCTTATGACGATAATACCCAGGAAAAACGGGAATACAATGCTCCAGTCGCAGCCAAAGAGGTAGAGCATGATCACGGGCAGCAGGAATCCCATGGAAGAACCTACAGAAATGAAGGCCTGGGCCAGTGCCAGGTTTCTTGAGTAGTGACCCTCCCTGGAAACATCACGCATCATCGGGTTGCCTGAGACCTGCAGTATGGAGGCTCCGGCTCCTAAAAATAATATGGCCATCAGGATCTTATAAAACTGACCAAATGAGGTTGTATCAACAATCATGGATCCGCGCATGCCGGAAAAAACAGGGATCAGCAATCCGATCAGGGCAATGGTCAGGCCCAGGTTCATCGTGAATTTTTTGCCTTTCCGGTCCTGAAGCACGCCCATGGGAACCGAAAACAGGCCATACATGATGTATCCGAATAATGGTAACAGGGTGGCCATGGTATTGGAAAGGGAAAATGACTCCCTGGCAAGGCTTACCATGGGACCCGTCGCATCGACCAGTCCCATGGCAGTAAATATCAATAAAAGGGGCAGTGCTTTCTTTTGCATATCAAATCATCAAATGTATGCAACCGGGAATTCAAAAAAAACGGCTATATATCCAGATAATGACACTATATTTGCATATTATGCAGCCCAGGCTTGAGAAAATACCTGCAGCGATTTTTTCTTCGATTGCCGTAAAGCGGGAAATAACTCCTTATATGGACTACCCGTTCCATTACCATCCCGAGTATGAAATTATTTATGTTGAGAAAAGCCATGGCCTGAGATTAATGGGTAATCATATTGGCAATTTCTTTGACGGTGACCTGGTATTCATCGGTCCCAATCTGCCCCATGTTTGGATCAACGATAAGGCTTATTACCAGGGTAATGAGAACCTTAATGTGGATGTATTTGTGATCCACTTCCTTGAGAATGCACTTGGAAACGGTTTTTTTGAACTTCCTGAATTCAAGCCTGTAAGGCAGCTCTTTATACTGGGACAGCAGGGTATGTTGATAAAAGGGAAAGATAGCTCCATCATAGCGGGTCTGATCAAAGAGGTGTATAACGCTTCAGGAATTAACCGTTTGATTGTTTTTATGAAGACCCTTGAAAGGTTAGCTGCTGCAGAAAATTATGAGCTGTTGTCATCTTCCGGTTACACCAACTTTATCAATACTGCTGATACAGAAAGGATAAACAAAGTGATGAACTATTGCATGGAGCACTATAGCCGGGAAATAAAGCTGCAGGAGGTATCAAAGCTGGTCAATCTTAATAAATCATCATTCTGCCGTTATTTTAAGTCCAGAACCTTCAAAACTTTTTCACAGTTCTTAAATGAGATCAGGATCACCAAAGCCTGCAGGTTGTTAATTGAAAGCGATATGAGTATCTCAGAGGTTTGCTATCATTGCGGATACAACAATGTTTCATATTTCAACAGGCAGTTTAAACTCATCGTTGGGTTAACAGCCCGGGAGTATACAAAGAAATATTCGGTGTCATCATGATTTTTAGCGGATATGTATATGTAGTGTCATACTTTGGATAAATAGTCGTATTATTTCCAAATGGTTTAAGATATTTTTAAGGCTTGTACTCATTACTTTTTGCTATGAAAAAATCTGTTGCATTCAAAGTCCGGACCATTATCCTGCTAACAATATTCCTGACAGGCACCGGGAGAAGTAGTTCACTCTGTGCTTCCCCCGGCGGCGGAGAAGAGGCTGATTCAGTTAAAAAGACCATTCCTTATACGCTGCCCTGGGATGATATGCCCATCGATCTGTCGTTTGTTTATAAAGCGGAGAAACCGGCAGGGAAGCACGGTTTTTTAAAAGCAGCTGGGGAGCGGTTCATTTTCGAAGACGGGACAGAGGCACGGTTCTGGGGCACCAATTTCAACAGTGCCCAATGCTTTCCTTCGCATGAACAGAGCGAAAAGGTAGCCAGGCGTCTGGCAAAAACAGGCATCAATATGGTCAGGTTCCACCAACTGGACGGGGAGTGGTCCACTCCCAATATTTTCCAGTTTACCAGAGGGGAAAACAGGCCCAATACATTGACACTTGATGCCAGAAGTATGGACAGGCTCGATTATCTGATTCATTGTCTGAAGCAGGAGGGAATCTATGTCTACATGGATCTGTTAACCTACCGGCGGTTTGAAACCGGGGACGGGGTTGAGGCAGCCGGACAGCTTCGGGATGCGGCAAAGCCTTACAGTACCTTTAGCAGGAGGCTGATAGATTTGCAGAAAAAGTTCAGCCATGATCTGTGGACACATATAAATCCATACACCGGCCTGGCCTATAAGGATGATCCGGTCATCGCGCTGGTAGAGGTTACCAATGAAAATGATATTTTCTCAGGCGCTTCACTGGAGCCTTACAGAACAGAGCTGGAGACGTTGTACAGGAAATGGGCAGCTGATAATCATATCAGGATACCTGAAGGAAAAGTGGAGTTTGGACGTGCCGACCGGGAAAGATTTGTTCAGACCGGAGAAGCGCATCATCTGCAGCGCTTTTATGTGGCTGTTACCAGGTCGTACTATAAAGAGATGATGCAGCATATGCGGGAACTTGGGGTGAAAATTCCCATAGCCGGGACCAATGAAACCATTAATACGGCACATTTAACTGCCCAGATGGAAGGCGATTTCACCGATTCCCATGCATATTACTATAGTTTCGGATTGTGGTATGATGGCAGCAAGCGTTTTATGAATGATCCCATGACCGGCAAGCGGTATAATATGATCCCCTCACTGGCTTATTACAGGGTACAGGATAAACCTTTCTTTGTTTCAGAATGGGATGATGTATGGCCCAACGAGTGGAGGGCGGAAAGCCCCCTGTTGATGGCCGCCGTGGGTGCGATGCAGGGTTGGGGAGGGTTTGACATACATACCTACCGGTATACGCTGGAGGAGGATGTGGATATGATCGCCAAACCGGTTACGGCTGATGCCCTGAATGGTGTTTATTACAGGGGGGGGAGTTTTGATACCTTCAATGATCCGGCCAAATATGGGTTATTTTATCATGCGGCCCTGATTTTCAGGAGAGGTGATGTGAGGCCGGCCGAAAAAACGTTGAATGTGCAACCGGTTAATATCAATACGGAGTATGGTCCGTCCTGGGAGCTGGTTG
>JANTFK010000345.1 GCA_024763595.1 Bacteroidales bacterium
TTTCCTATTATAACAATACGATGAAACTTGCTGCACAGGCCGGATTTGGATGGTGCGGTTGGGAAAAGGGGTATTGCGGCACCGATATGGTCATCGTCGGATGGGATTTCTTTGGAACCGGCGAATCTCCCCTGATTGTTGCAGCTCCCCCCAATGCGCATGATTTCGGAATTGCCACAAACCCTGAGGAGTTTGTAACCATCTTCAGCCGCTATCCGGAGGGCCGTTTTATAAGTATCAATGAATTTATCGGTTACCTACATTCCGGTAATGCGGGTTACTGGAGCAAAGAGAATGCCACGCTCAGGCTCACGGTAGATTATGATCCGCACTATTGCCGGTATTTCAATAGCAAAACCTCCTCGTGGAACCTGGAACTGTCCGACTGGCTGGTAGAGGAATCCGGTGCAGTCTCTTCCGTCAGCGTTGATGGGAAAGCCATGCCTTTTTCATCATCCGTTATGCAGATCCCGCTTCCGTCCGGTACCGGGGTCCATCAGATTGAAGTGGCTTTTTGAACCATTAAAGATCAGGGTATGCAACGAAGAAAATTCTTTCAACTGGCCTCTGCCGGGGCAGCCGGTTTAACCATGGCCGCCTCCTGTTCAAATCAGGATCAATCTCGGAAAGTTCCGGCCTATAAAAGCGGTGAATCTTTTTCGGTCACACCAGTCAGGCCAAAGAGCATCAATGATAGGATAGTGGTGGCGCTCATTGGTGCGGGCCATCATGGCATAACAGTTATTCTGGAGGCAGCTAATCTTGGTGAAAATGTGTATGTTAAATATATCTGTGATGTGGATGACACCAGGGGTGGATATGGAATAGAGGAACTGGGAAAAATTCAGGGTGTTAAACCCCTTCGCGTCCGGGACATGCGGAGGGTATTTGATGACCAGGAAGTGGATGGTGTGTTTATTGCCACGCCCGAACACTGGCACGCACTGGCAACAGTATGGGCATGCCAGGCCGGTAAGGATGTCTATGTGGAGAAGTGTATCTCTCATTCGATAAGTGAAGGGCAACAAATGATTGAAACTGCCAGGAATACAGGGCGTATTGTTCAGTGCGGAACGCAGAACCGAAGTGCAGATTATGCATTAACGGCTCGTGATTATATTAAAAGTGGCGGGCTGGGCGATATCGTTTCGATCCATATCAAAGAGATGCTGAAAGGGCCTGTTCCGTTTGTGGAGAAGCAGCATACCCGTGCCCCGGATACAATCGATTGGGATATGTGGCTGGGTCCTGCTCCGAAAGTGCCTTACAATGTGTCCAGGCATAAATCATGGGGGTATTACTGGGATTATTCAGGAGGCAATGCCATGGCAGGAGGAATTATACACCAGCTTGACCTGGCGCGACTGGTACTTGATGATCCGGGATTTCCAAAATCGGTCTATTGTGCAGGGGGAAGATATTTTTTTGATGATAACAGGGATGTGCCCGATTATCAAATGGCAACATTTGATTATGGAAAGTTTGCACTTACCCTGGAAGCGGGTGAGTGTACCCCCTACATGAAAAAATCCGGTCCGGAGATCCGCTTCAGTGATGATTTTCCCGATTGGATGCAAAATTCCACCAGGATAGAGATCAACGGTACTGAAAGAATGATGTATGTGGGGCGTATGGGTGGCGGATGGCAGGTATTTGATAAAGACAGACAGATTGTGGCCCGGGAACCAGGATTTTACCCCCTGAAAGCCCATATAAAAAACTTTATTGATTGCATGCGTTCGAGAGATGAGCCCAAAGGCAACATCATTCAGGGGCATAACAGTTCAGTAATGATCCATCTGGCCAATCTCTCCTACAGATCAGGAAACACACAATTGCTGTTTTCTCCGGAATATGAGTCCATTACAAATAATAGTGAAGCACAGGAGTTATCCGTGCAACATTACCGGAAAAATTATGCATTATGAGATTAAAGCATCATTTTATCAGCAGGAGGAGTTTCGTAAAGGTCCTTGCCGTTGCCACGGCATCCACCCGGATGTACCCGGCTTTAGCCAGACGGGGGGAGCATGATTCCAGGTCCAGGATCATCCGTGTTCATGATGCCAATGCCACCAAGCCATGGGATTACAGTGCCAATGCACCCTGGGATCATACGGTGGAACCCGGGGAAGATGGTTCTCCGGGGAAAATTGAGGAGCGCTATTTTGATTATATCAACGAGGAAGAGGTGGGTAAAATGCTGGGACGGGGGTTGTGTGAACTGACCGGTACCGGATCCCCGTTAGAAGCCTGGCGCATGCTACTGCCCAACCTGCAAAAAAGCGACCGGATCACCATCAAGATGAACATGAACAATGCCTCGTTCGATGAGAACATTACAACAAACCGGATGGATCAGACCATGCCGCTTGTAAACAGTATCCTGGAAGATCTGGTTAGCGGCCTCGGACTTTCAGAGGAGCGGGTTACCCTGCTGGATGCATCGCGCTGGTTTCATCCGGAAAAGATGAAAAGACGATGCCGGTATAAAAACATACACTGGGTGGATCATACAGCGCAGGAACGATGGGATAAAAATGAGTCGGTAAGGTTTACACAGGATGCTCCTGAACCTGGCGGTGAATTCTGGATACCAAAGGCTTATACACATTCCGAACATATTATTAACCTTTGCCTGATGAAAAGTCACGATTGCGGGATCACCGGGGCCATGAAAAACCACCTGGGTTCAATTCCTTCTCCGCGCAATCTTCATGATGGAATGGGGAACAAAAGCTATATCGCGGATGTATGCAACACCCCGGGCATCAAAAATAAGGTTAGGGTGAATATTGCGGATGCCCTTTTTGCCAACTGGCACAACAACGTTTGGGCTCCAAGGCCCTGGAAAACCTTTCCGGAGGATTCTCCCAATTCACTGATACTGGGAACCGATCCGGTAGCACTGGATTCAGTTATGCTTGATCATATTATGGAAGAAGTAAAAGCCCGGGATGATCATGCCCCGGAATGGTTGAAGCAAAACCTGGATAATCACGGTTTCCTTCAGTATGCCATGGATGATCTGGGTCTTGGCATTCATGAACATGCGCCATATCATCGCATTGATTACCGGACTTTTGAAGTTTGAACCGGATAACGCTTCAGGAGCCATTCGGTGAAGGTTCTGTTTTCTCGTAGGCTGCTTGCAGTTTATCCGGATTTATACCATCTGCATTACCGGTATGTACGATCAAACGGTATTTCAGAATAGTAGGATGATCCATCTCTATGTGAACCCGCTCTCTTCCCGGGAAAACAATATTCTGCATACTGCCCTTCTGCCTCAATATCCATGGCGCAGGGTAGTTGGGTGTGTCCGGATGGCACAATATGGTCAGTCCGTTTATCTTGTTCCCGGTACCGTATGAACCAGAGAAATCCATCCATGGCCCGGCAATAACCTGTAGCCTTTCCGGTGTTACAGGGCCATTTGAGGATGTGAATACCAGGTCCTCCGGCAATTTAATGCGTGCACAAAATCCGCCGTACCCTTTTTCATTATCTGAACCTCCAATGCTTACGCCGGGGACGAGGGCCTGCAGTGAGATCTTAAAATCTATCATGCGCATGTCTGATTCCAGCCGGTGTACAACGATCCGGGTATGTTCATTGATAAAAGCTTTTCCGTTTTCATAGCGAGCCGATTTCCACAACACTTGCAAATCCAGTGTGGCCATGTTTTTATCCGCATTGCTTTCCAGTTTGACCACTTCCTGGGAAATGTCCTCCATGATCCATCCGTCACCGATGCTTTGATCGTTGATGAAAACCTGGTGCCAGGCCCAGAAAAGGCCCCTGTGATAAGGATGATCCTCAGGGAATTCTTCAGTAATGGTATCTCCGTTCAGGGCTAAGAGCGGATGGATGTAGTTATTGCAGATGTATTCTCCGGTCAGGGATTTGGGCTCTTTCTGGTAAAAAAAGACGGCGAGATCATTCTCGAACAGTTTGACTCCTCGGGCAGATTCTTCAAAACGAAACGGGGATGTTTTATCTGAAGAGGGAGCACAGGAGATCATCAGCGTGAACAGCAGAAAGAGCATGGAATGTTTAAATGCGGGTGTCATCCGTTTAAAATTTAAAATTACTGAGAACAAAAGTATTTATTAAATGAAACATCACCCCAATCCGGAAGAATATTTCTATCTTTCCCTGAATCACAAAAAATTAAACAGGTGAGAAACAATCTGGTCATCGCAGGCCTGTTGATTATTGGCCTGACAGCTT
>JANTFK010000346.1 GCA_024763595.1 Bacteroidales bacterium
ATATGGCACAACATACAACTCATACCTGGTAAAAGCCGGAAAAACAGCGATCATTGATACCGTTAAAGAGAGCTTCTGGCCTGTATACAGGGAAAAGATACGCGCTTTAACCGACCCGGAAGAGATCGCATACATCATTTGCAACCACACCGAACCGGACCATTCAGGTTCACTGAAACATCTGCTTGAGCTGGCTCCACAGGCCACCGTTGTGGGTAGCGGACAGGCCCTTACCTACCTGGCAGAGATCATGGACAGGCCTTTTAAATCACTGAAAGTAAAAGATGGGGATGAAATCGATCTGGGAAATAAAACACTCCGGATTATTGGAGCACCCAACCTGCACTGGCCCGATACCATCTATAGCTATCTGGTTGAGGAAGGGCTGCTGTTCACCTGCGACTCATTCGGGGCCCATTATGCCGATGAAAAAATGATGGATGACCTGGTGAGTGATTATACAGCAGCCTTCGACTATTACTTCGACGTAATACTCAAGCCCTATAGTAAATTTATGCAAAAAGCCATAGATAAAATAAAAACCCTGCCACTGGATATGATTTGTCCCGGTCATGGCCCCATATTGAGGACAGGCTGGAAAGAAAAGCTGGATCGCACCTCCAGAGCTGCCACCACCTACCTGGAAGAGACAAAAAAGGACAACAGGGTACTTGTGGCCTATGTCTCTGCTTATGGTTACACCGAAGAAATGGCCAACCAGGTTGCCAGCGTTCTTGCGGAGACAGGTAACATCACAGTGGATCTGCTCGATATTGAGCACATATTGCTGGGGGACCTGGAGGAGCATGTGACAAAGGCTGACGGAATCCTGATTGGCTCCCCAACCATCAATCAGAATACACTGCTTCCTGTCTATAAACTCTTTTCTGTGATTAACCCCATCCGGGATAAGGGGAAAGCAGCAGCAGCCTTCGGCTCTTTTGGATGGAGCGGTGAAGCGGTGAAGCTAATTGAGAGCCACCTGAAGAACCTGAAACTGAATGTGGTCAGTGAGGGTCTTACCGCCAGGTTTTTTCCCAACAGTGAAGAGCGTGACCGGCTGGAGCAAATGGCCAGGGAGTTCGGCCAGGTGATCATAAAGGCAGGGGCCCTATCGGGTTAATACAAGTTTCTTCCGTCCACTTACAACATTTCCATCCAACCAGTAGATGATATAGAGGCCACCTGTCAGGTGTTCAACATCCATTTCATACCGGCCAGATCCCGGGAGCAGATCCATACGCTGAACCACTTCCCCGGAAAGATTCATGATGCAAAGCTGTCCGTTGTTATTAGCGGATGGAACAAGATTAACATACACACGGTCAGTTGCGGGATTGGGATAAACGGTGAATAAGCGCTCTTCCCCCACCCCGGTTATAATTCCAACCCCGGGAGTCTGATAATTAATTGCGACCTGTAAGATCTCACCAAGATCCCTGTCCTGAACAAATGCAACAACAGCCAGATCCGCTATATCCTCAACGTAATCCACATATTCCCAGGAAAAACTCCTGCTCTCTCTCTTCCCCTTGTACCAGCTGTTCCCCAGAAGTTTGCCAGCTGCAGTTGGCAGCATATCCAGAACCACATTTCTGAACACTGTATCCTGGTTCAATCCCTGATAGCCTGTGACCAGGGTCTCGATCACAGCCACATAAAGCTGGAGGTAGGTATTGAAAGTATCAGATTTACAGGTAACCAGAGCGGTGGCCTCCATACTCTCTTCCTGCCACTGTACTTCCAGGTCCAGGTCAAATTGCGGAATCTTCGCTGTCTGCTGCCTGATAAGTTCTGCCTCAGGGACATCGGCTGTATCCTTAAACAGGAACCTGAGTTCAGGTTCGAAGCCCCCGTTCAATATAGCCACCGGCACATCCTGCACACCGTAACTGAAAGCTCTTGCAGATGGGGGATAAGGGTTGTTAAGATTCATGATATCCACTCCGGGAAAATTCATATGATATTGCAGATCGATCACGTTTTCAGGATAATTCAGTGCCAGTTGATCTATGATATCATCTGTCTCCCTGCAATCCATATCAGAGGAGTTTGTAAAATGTTCCAGCAGCACCCTTCTCCGCTGTTCCCCGATAAAAAAATCATCAAAAGCGAAGCCCTGGTTAAAATATCCCGGAATAATCTCATGCCCGCCTCCAGTGGCAACAGCGACACGGAATTTGACCAGGGATTCCTGACCGGACAAGGTCAGGGAATGACTGGCATTCACCCAGGTCTGATCAGGTTCAAACTCCATCAATCCCCAACCAAAATTGCTCTCTCCGGGTTTGTTCATGAGCCACGGAACATTATACCAGTTGGTCCCCTCTCCCACTTTTCCAAGGGTCTTCCATCCTTCACTGGCTATATCCTGGTACTGTAAAACTGCACCATCATTATCCGGTGTCAGGCTTTTCATCAGATTCAGCTTTATAACAAGAGACCCCATATTTCTGAAATCAAAACAGGGGCTCTGGACCCAGGAATGTTCAAGATAACCCTGTGGTTCTGCAGGCAGATCAGTATACCAGGCCAGGTCACCCGGAATTTGGTTAAAGCCATCAAAATCAGGCACATCCCTGATCCAACTTAAATTGTGCCCCTCTGAAATCGCTACCCAGTCCGTTTTCGCTCCATCAAAATCTTCTAAATATCCCTCTTTCGGGATCTCTCTTGTTGATGAGAGGTTGATCTCTTTTGTTATTTCTCCCTTACATCCAATCTCATTGCTGACCTGCAAACGGATCATATAATGATTCAAACTTTCAAATAAAAATTTTACTGTGTCTTCAGAAGAGCTGCTCCCCAGTACTCCCAACTCTACGCCGCCACCTGTTTCGAAAGTCCATATCAATGTATCGAGGGGAGAAAAGAGCGAGGTAGACCTGTCAACAAAAGCGGTCATCTGATCCTCTACAAAACAATCGTTGATCCAAACGAAGTCGGCTACCGGCCTGTCATATAAAAATGTATCCATGGTATAACCGGCTTCACATCCTCCGGAGATGGCAGTCAGCTGAATGGTCCGGCTTCCGGCTTCTCCGTAAAAGTGTTCCGGGTTTTCCAGGTTACTATGATTGTTTTCGCCGCTGGCAGCGTCCCCGAAATCCCAGTTCCAGCTATCGACCATCGCTTTGTCAGGTGTGAGATTCCTGAAAGTTACCAGGCCACCATCCGGGGATATACACTGGGGGTCATAGGAAAATAATACCTCCGGAATAAATCCGTTGATCACCTTATAAGTTAACCGGTATGTACAACCATTGGAGGAATTATACTCAAGTGTAATCTTATTCTCACCCACAGGTGCATCCGGATCACCGGGATCATAATAATAACCCGTTTCCTGATTTCCGGAGACTCCCGGACCGCTGAAGCTAAATGTGGCCCCGGGATCGCCCTCTGTCACATCCGGCAGCAACAGGTAAGGATCATCATCTTTACAAACCTGGTCAGGAAGATTGAGAATTCCTGTAACACCCGGCTCCATCACAACAAAACTAACAGAAAAAGTGACTTCAAGGCCCCTGAATGCATAGGTGTAAATGAGGTCGTACGACCCGGCCAAACCGGCAGGATCAAGAAGTGCCTTGTCATCCCCAGTATCCTGATCTGTTATATGACCGGAGACCGGCAGGGTTGAACCGGATTTCCTGAGTTCAAATAAACCCGGAATATTATCCAGATTAGAGCCCTGGATTTCATAGGTGTTTCCGTCATCACACAGGGTGTGCACCACATCGCCCCCCGACAGCAGCTGCACCTCTCCCTCACCATAAAGTACATAGAGATCCTTCCGGTCGTAACTGACGCAACCGTCGTCTGACAGGTAGGTGTAGACGATTCGGTGCGGAGAATTCTCGGGCCCTGCAACTTCAGGATAAAAAACACCATTCGAAACCCCGGGACCGGAAAAACTTCCCCCCGTTGGATCTGCTTCCAAAACCACGCCTGGATCTGTCCGCAGGTAGGCATCTCTGTCGAGCCGGATAGAAACGGGAACATGATCATACACGAATACCTTCACTTCCCCGTAGGTTACACCGGATCGTTTTTTTTGTCCTTAACAGAGGCAATATAATAACGGTTATCCTCAACCGGTTTCAGCCAGACAATATAAGGCGACCTCACCCATCGCAGGGTCAAATATTCCCCATCCTTGTCATTGATAACCACGGTATACGGAGGTCTTCCCCCGGTAATCGTGATCTGAGCAGCAACAGAATCTCC
>JANTFK010000347.1 GCA_024763595.1 Bacteroidales bacterium
ATGGTCATGCCCTCATTGGCAATCCGGTCAATGTTTGGTGCCTGACAAATTTGATTCCCGTAGGTTTTCAATGAATAGACATCCTGATCATCCGTAAGAATAAAAAGAATATTGGGCTTTGATTGTTGAATATTCCCGGGTTTGTGACAATGCTGTAAACTTCCTATTATCCCTGCAATCAGGAAGAATTTAATAAAATTAGGCAGTTTCATGAATAACAGGTATTTATAATAATTTTGATAGTATCCAATATGTAACCCCGTATGTGTGAAACAACAACTATGCTATACTATACTGATAAAAACACATATAAAGATATCACCTAAATATCTTTCATACAAATCATTTTAAATATGATAGTGCATAAATTAAGCACTCTACTATACATTACTATAACAACAGTCGATTTCTAACAAGGTATTATCCTTATCGTAACTACTCAGTCCCTGCTAATTTGTGATAAGATTCAAGGAAGCGTTTAAAACTTGCCCTGTTCAATATATTCATTAAGTCTTTGAAGGGGATAACCAAACTATGTAAGCTTTTCCATCAAAAATTGATCGTCAAAAAGACCAAGCGGGTTTATGATTTTCATTATTGCTTATTTTTATACTGTAAAACTAAGCAATAAACCGGGTAAAAGCAGTTTAATATATTAACAATCAGTTGATTATATCAACTTTAAGTTTTTAGAGGTGCCCTTCAGGTTATTTTCTGCGAGCGTTGTATTTATCCAGGATCTGCAGCGTTTCTTCAACAGGCAACGCTTTCATCTCCCTCCCCTTATGCCCTTTCATACCGGTGGCCATAAAAAGCGAATTGTAGATCGCCTCTTCGGTTGCCTCAACCACCGCCAGGAACAGCGGCGACATATGGCTGTTGGAAACTTCGGTAACCGTTCTTTCTATCTCCAGGTCGCCATACTGAATGCGGAGACCGTCAGCCGTGCTGAATGCTATGCTGTAGTCGCCACTCCCGTTGGATGAAAAAGAGCCCACCCTTCCGAAGGCGAGGAAGGAGCGTTTGGCGAGGCGTTCCAGGTTCCTGGCCGATAACGGGGCATCCGTGGCAATCACGATCATACAGGAGCCATCCACCGTATAGGGGAGATCGCCGGCCATGTAATAATTATCCATCTCTTCCCCGACCGGGGCACCGTTGATGGTCAGGATTCCTCCAAAGTTTGTCTGAACCAGTACCCCCACTGTATAGCCTCCCTTATCTCCGGGAAGCACCCTGGACGATGTGCCGATGCCCCCCTTGTATCCCATACAGATGGTTCCGGTGCCTGCCCCCACGCTCCCTTCCTGAACAGCTCCCGTATGGGCCCGTTTTATGGCCTCCTGCACATGGGCACTGTGTACATGCCTCCCCCGGATATCGTTAAGCCATCCGTCATTGGTTTCACCCACAACGGGATTGACCGAACGGACAGCGGCATTCTCCGGGATGGAGAGTATATAATCGATCAGTGCATCGGCTACCAGAAAAGTATTCAGGGTATTGGTCAGGGCAATGGGGGTTTCAAGGTTCCCCAGTTCTTCTATCTGGGTAAATCCCACTGCTTTGCCAAATCCGTTTCCCACAAACACAGCCGCCGGGACTTTTTCCTTAAAAATATTTCCCGGGTGGGGCATGATCACCGTTACGCCAGTCCGGACAGAATCCCCGGAAATAAGGGTCTTCTGACCCACCATCACACCTCTTACGTCGGTAATCGCGTTCCAGCGGCCGGGCTTGAGAATACCCGGCTCAATACCCAGCTCCCTGGCCCGGTGCTGCGCCTCTCCGTTAACTGCCATACCTGATATTATTAAGAGTACAATGAAAAGTTTCATGCTGCCGGCTCAATTACGCTTCATCAGGTATAGATCACCATCTCGTTCTCAGCATCCCAGTCCATACCCTTCACATACATATAGTAGAGACCCGGTTGCATAAACCCGTCCCAGACAACCTGGTGCTTCCCGGGCTCAAGTTCATCTGCCTCCAGGCGCCAGATCACTTCGCCATGGCGATTCAGAATATCCACATAGACATCCCCCTTCTCAGGAACGGACACCTCCATCACCACATTGTTACCAGCATCGGTGCCCAGTGCCTGGATAGAGGGAACTTCCTTCGGCACGATCCTGCCACTGCTTTTCCATGCACTGTAATCGAACGGTTCATTAACCATATGGTATCGCTCCTCATTGTCGCCGTGGCTATTTTTCCTTAAATAGGTTGTAAGCAGCGGGGTCCTTTTAATCGAATTCAGATCCGTTTTCTTCGCCACCCCGTCTTCCCACAGGTAAACCGGTATATCAAACGGGTCCAGTATATCTGACAACCCGCGTTCGATGGCAATATGGAACAACCCGAAATTCCCGGGTTCATGACCGGCGAGCCAGTGATTGATGATATCGACCCTGATGGCATCCAGGCCAAAAACCACATGGTTGCTCATGAAGTTCTTTCCCAGCCTGTCATGAGGGCCGCTCCCGAAACCATCCCCGTCGAGCCCGTAGATCCCCTCAACCATGTTGATGCCGGTGGGCGTAATGCTATAGGAATCGAGCATCCGCTGTATCCATTGTTCCATAAAGAAGCCCCCGCCCTGGGGCGGTCTGTCCATCAGGCTATCCCAGCGTGGAATGCCCTCCTTCATATGCTTTTCATGAAGTTCCCTGACACGGGTCAGGTAATCGGGCTGAAAAAAGCGGTGATAGCGCTTATCCAGGGTCTTAAAAACATCGATATGACCGGCACAGAAGGAATGGAAACTTTTACCGGTAATTCCCTGGAGATTTTTAACCGCACCGGACAGGCCCATCTGATGTGCCTTGAATTTGGCTATGTTGATCAGGAAAGTATCCGGCAAGGTCATGGGAGCCATAAACCCCACCTCTTTGAAGACAACTCCATCCACCTTCCTGAAGATGATGTCATCTTCCCCCAGTTCCCAGAAATCCTTTGTGGAAAGGTCCCTCAGATCGATATTGTTCCGTTCCGTCATGCCGGTATACCCGTTGGCCTCCCATTGAAACGGGCAGGCACACTCCCTGATATAGGATTGGGCGGAAGTCCTGGTTTGTACACCCTGCATAAACCCCTCAATAAAATGCAGATCAGTAGTCGTCCCGAGATATCCGAGTGCTCTGGACCTGCTGTTTCTGTTGCATGTCCAGTTGGGTTTACAGGTTATCCTGGCAGTACCGGGGTATCCGCTGCCATCGGAGTTTTTCACAAGTATCTCGCCGGCCAGCTTATGGGCAGCATCATGTATTGCTCCGGTATCGTGCTCCGACCCGGCTGTCGTAAGGTTGATAAATACAGCTTCGGGATGCGCTTTTATAAACGGGTGAAGGTCAAATCCCTCTTTTCCCGCAGCAGCATTACCGGCCAGCGCCGGAATCCCCGGACCCATCAGTCCGCCCAGTCCCAGTGCGGTAGAGACTTTTATATAATCACGTCTTTTCATCTTTTTCAATACTGTTTATTGGCTGCCAGACCATTCTGATCCCATACAACCTTTCCCCTGCGGATCGTTAATTCAGCTTCCAGTTTGCGGTCGCCTGCCATCCTGTTGCCTGCGGCATCAATAAAACCAAAACTCCCCTGCCGCACACGCAACACCGCTATATCCGCCACGGCTCCTTCACTTAAATGACCCAGATCCACGCGTTGAATGGAGCTGGCAGCATTCCATGTGGCCCTGAAGATCACATCCTCCAGTTCCATACCCATATTCAGATATTTGGACATGATATTCAGCATGTTTTTCATCCCTGCATTCATGCTGAAGCGATGGAGATCCGATCCAAATGAATCGGGTAAAAGGCCCTGTTCCAGCGCAGGTATGGCAATATCAAAATGAAACATGGCTCCCCCGTGCCCCACATCAAAACGAACACCTTTCTTTTGTGCATCCAGCACAAAGGAACGGATCTTTTTCTGTTCATTCAGCAGGCACATCCGGTCGCTTGCCGTACAGAATGAATGGGTGTAAATATCACCCGGCCTTAAACGCTTCAGTATTCCCTCCAGTGGCAGTTGCGGCAGGTGGCACTCCACCAGCAGGGGGACACCGGCCATCCGTCCCGCCTCCAGTGCCCTGTCAAAGGGCGTCCAGTCACTCCCGCGATAATGCCCGATTTTGACCCCCACAATGATCTCCGGGTATTGCTCTATAACAAGGGCTGTCATACGGGCATCCATATCATTGATATCCTCCTCCGCAG
>JANTFK010000348.1 GCA_024763595.1 Bacteroidales bacterium
GAGGGTGTAAGCAAGGATGAAGCAGAATCTCTCAAATCCCAATTAGAAGAAGCTGGAGCTGAAGTTGAGCTTACATAATAGGGCAATCGCATTATCCACTTACAGGTTTAGATTCTTGCTTTACAAGGGTCTAAGCCTTTTTGCAGTTTAATATTCACACCTTAATCCACGGATTAAAACGCGATGTCAATGCCGAACAAAAATCAAGAACGCATTAGTTTTGCTTCCATTAAAAATCAATTGGAATATCCTGATTTTCTGGAAGTACAGTTGAAATCATTTCATGATTTCTTTCAAATGGAGACCACTCCTGAGAACCGGAAAGTAGAAGGGCTCTACCAGGTGTTCCAGGAAAACTTTCCCATTACAGATACACGGAACAATTTCGTGCTGGAGTTTATAGATTATACCATAGATCCGCCGCGATATTCCATCGATGAGTGTATCGAGCGCGGGTTAACCTTTAGTGTACCGCTGAAGGCTAAGCTGAAACTCTACTGTACCGATCCTGAACATGAGGATTTTGATACAGTGATCCAGGACGTTTATCTGGGTACGGTGCCTTACATGACCGACAGGGCTGTGTTTATTATCAATGGTGCCGAAAGGGTGGTTGTCTCCCAGTTGCACAGATCCCCCGGTGTATTTTTCGGGCAGAGTGTCCATGCCAACGGAACCAAGCTCTACTCAGCCAGGATCATTCCGTTCAAAGGGTCATGGATCGAGTTTGCGACAGATATCAACAATGTGATGTACGCATACATCGACCGGAAGAAAAAATTACCCGTGACAACCCTGCTCAGGGCGATCGGTTACGAAAGTGACAAAGATGTACTTGAGATTTTTGGACTGGCTGATGAAGTGAAGGTGTCCAAAACCGGGTTGAAGAAGCTGGTTGGAAGAAAGCTGGCTGCCCGTGTACTGAAGAGCTGGATCGAGGACTTTGTGGATGAAGATACCGGTGAAGTGGTATCCATCGAAAGGAACGAAGTGATCATTGACCGGGAGACCGTGCTTGAAAATGAACATATCGAAGAGATTTTAGAATCAGGAGCCAAAACCATTCTGCTTCATAAAGATTCAGCCAATATCTCCGATTTTGCCATCATTTACAACACCCTTCAGAAGGATCCGTGTAACTCGGAGAAGGAAGCTGTGATGCATATTTACAGGCAGCTGAGGAATGCAGAGCCCCCGGATGAGCCCACAGCAAGGGATGTGATTGATAAACTCTTCTTTTCAGACAAGCGTTATGACCTGGGAGAGGTGGGCCGGTACAGGCTCAATAAGAAGCTGGGACTTGATACGGATATGGAGAACCGGGTACTGACCCGTGAAGATATTATCCAGATCATTAAATACCTCATTGAGCTGATCAACTCCAAGACCGATGTAGATGACATCGACCACCTGAGCAACAGGCGGGTACGTACGGTAGGAGAACAACTGATGAATCAGTTTAGCGTGGGACTGGCCCGGATGGCCCGAACCATTCGGGAAAGGATGAATGTTCGTGATAATGAGGTGTTTACACCCACCGACCTGATCAACTCGAAGACCCTCTCTTCGGTGATCAATTCTTTCTTCGGGACCAACCAGCTGTCACAGTTTATGGACCAGACCAACCCACTGGCAGAGATGACCCATAAGCGCCGGATGTCGGCGCTCGGACCGGGCGGACTCTCCAGGGAACGTGCAGGTTTTGAGGTACGTGACGTACATTATACGCATTATGGGAGATTATGTCCCATTGAGACACCTGAAGGTCCGAATATCGGGCTGATCTCATCACTTTGTGTATTTGCACGCATCAGTGAGCTAGGATTTATCGAAACACCTTACAGAAAGACGGAAGCAGGAAAGGTGGAACTTTCCAATAAAGGGATTGTCTATCTGAGTGCAGAAGAAGAAGAGGATAAGCTGATTGCCCAGGCAAACGCACCGTTGAATGAAGATGGGACCTTTGTGAATCCAAAAGTAAAAGCCAGGTACGAAGCTGACTATCCCCTGGCCGAAAAGGATGATGTGGTATTGATGGATGTGGCACCCAACCAGATTGCCTCCATCGCTGCATCATTGATCCCCTTCCTGGAGCATGATGATGCCAACAGGGCCCTGATGGGTTCCAACATGATGCGTCAGGCAGTTCCCCTGATCTATCCTGAATCGCCCATTGTGGGAACAGGAATAGAGATGAATGTTGTACGTGATTCACGTCTGCAGGTGGTAGCTGAGGAGGAAGGTGAGGTTGAATTTGTGGATGCCAATGAGATTATTGTCAGGTATGAGCGAAGCGCCGAAGAGCGTTTTGTGAGGTTTGATGATGATATAAAACGCTATAAACTTCCCAAATTCAGGAAGACCAACCAGAATACCTGTGTAAATCTGAATCCCATTGTGCGCAAGGGACAGAAACTGAAGAAAGGAGATATCCTGACACAGGGGTATGCCACCCAGCAGGGTGAACTGGCCCTGGGAAGGAATCTGATGGTTGCCTTTATGCCATGGAAGGGTTACAATTTTGAGGATGCGATCGTCATCTCCGAGAGACTGGTGCGGGAAGATGTATTTACCTCCATTCACGTGGATGAATACCTCCTGGAGGTACGTGATACCAAAAGGGGGCTCGAAGAACTCACATCCGATATTCCCAATGTCAGTGAAGAGGCTACCAAGAACCTGGATGAAAATGGATTGATACGTATCGGTGCAGAGGTTACACCGGGTGATATACTGATCGGAAAGATTACCCCCAAAGGTGAGTCTGATCCGTCGCCGGAGGAAAAACTGTTACGTGCCATTTTTGGCGATAAAGCGGGTGATGTGAAGGATGCTTCCCTGAAGGCCGGGCCATCACTGCATGGCGTGGTAATTAACAAAAAGCTCTTCTCCCGGAGTATGAAAGAGCGTAAGTCGAGACCTGCAACCAAGCAGATCCTGGAGAAGATCGAGGAGACTTACAACAGGGATATTGCCGATCTGAAAGGACAGCTGATCGATAAGTTATTTGAGCTGGTGAACGGAAAAACTTCGCAGGGCGTGAAAGATTTCCTGAATGCGGATATCATTCCAAAAGGGGTCAAGTTTACCCTGAAACAGTTACAGGAACTTGATTTCGCCGGTGTTAATCCACTGAAATGGACAACCGACAAACATAAGAACGACCTGATCAGGGATCTGCTCCATAATTACATGATCAAGTTCAAAGAGGTGGATAGCCTTTACAAAAGGAAGAAACAGAGCATAACCAGCGGGGATGAATTGCCCACAGGTATTATTCAGCTTGCCAAGGTGTATGTGGCCAAAAAGCGTAAGATCACTGTGGGAGATAAAATGGCCGGTCGTCATGGAAACAAGGGTATCGTGGCGAAGATCGTCCGTACAGAAGATATGCCTTTCCTGGCAGATGGAACTCCTGTGGATATTGTATTAAATCCATTGGGTGTCCCTTCCAGGATGAACCTTGGACAGATCTATGAAACTGTCCTTGGCTGGGCCGGTCTGAATCTGGATAAGAAATTTGCCACCCCCATTTTTGACGGGGCAAAGATCGACCAGATCAATGAACTGACCGATGAAGCCGGAGTTCCCAGATATGGTAAGACCCATCTTTATGATGGTGGCACGGGCGAGAAGTTCGACCAGCCGGCCACTGTGGGTGTGATCTATATGTTGAAGCTGGGACATATGGTGGAAGACAAGATGCATGCGCGCAGCATTGGTCCCTATTCGCTGATCACCCAGCAACCATTGGGTGGTAAAGCGCAGTTTGGCGGACAGCGATTTGGTGAGATGGAGGTCTGGGCACTGGAAGCATTTGGTGCAGCCAATATACTTCAGGAGATCCTGACCGTGAAATCGGATGATGTTATTGGAAGGGCCAAAGCTTATGAAGCCATCGTAAAAGGTGAACCCATGCCAATACCCGGGATTCCTGAGTCACTCAACGTCCTGCTGCATGAATTGCGTGGTCTGGGGCTCAGTATGAACCTGGTTTAACCTGCTTATACGGGCTCAGGCCTGGTCAAAATTAGTTTAGAAACGATTAATACATGATTATATGTCATTCAGGAAAGACACCAAAGTAAAAAGCAGTTTTACCAAAATATCCATTGGTCTGGCATCTCCCGAAGAGATCCTCGAACGCTCCAGTGGTGAGGTCCTTAAACCTGAAACCATTAACTACCGGACCTATAAACCGGAAAGAGA
>JANTFK010000349.1 GCA_024763595.1 Bacteroidales bacterium
AGATATTTCTTGGGGGGCATCTTATTTTCATCAATCACTTTACAAATATCCTCCAGTAACCCAATCTTTTTGGTTAGCCTGTACTGATCCCATTTCTTGAAATCAAGGGCCTTGACTGCATCTTTCGAATTCGAACCTGTGGTATGACAATCATAACACGACGTGCTCAGCACTTTTTCCACATCATCAGGAATGGGTGATGAGTTCCGCTCCCCCTTCAGAAAAGATTGCATCAACAACAGGATTAATCCTGATAAAACGAAAGGTATGATTTTCTTGCTCATGATATCTGGTATTATTTATTAATAGTGTCATGCATGTTTAATACAACATCGATCCGGTCAGAATGGTTCAAAGAGACACCGGCTATTTCCTCTTTCTCAGCTGTCTTACATGGTTCCAATTGGTAAATTTCCGCAGCAGGTCATAAATCAGGGTCATATAAAATACCAGCGTGGAGAACCAGATAATGATCAGGTTGAACCAATAGGTATCCATCTTCAGGGAACCCAATCTTTTTTCAGGATTGTATAATTGAGCCCTTCCAAACCTGGAACGGGGTTCCTGATAGATGGGAGTGGCTTTCCTAACCAGCCTTTTGTTCCACTCCACCACAAATTGTCCTTTGTTAAGCAGAATATTCTCCAGTTGCTGATTGGTATATTGGTTTCTCCTGTTAATAAATGCCTTCTCACCTCCCCACTCCCTAATCAACTTTGCCGAAAGCACATCCTTACGCTTATCAGCCTTCCGCTTGATGATCCTGAAGCGGTGCTCAACCTTTTTCAGAGAATCAATGACACTTCCAAAGGTTGTCTCATCCAACCCGGTAGCACTTAATTGCCGCAGCTCCCCAAAAGAAACAACAAGTTTCTGATCTTCCATGGCGGCCAGCTCATTGACGGCCAGCTCAAGTTTCCCGTACAACCCGGCGGGAACCACTCCTCCTTCAGACCTGAAATGAATATCATCAAGAATCTGCCGGATCAGCTGTGCATGATCTGCCTGGTACGATGCATTACTCCGGGTCCTGTCTATATCATAGAACACTCTCGTAAACCTGTTTCCCTTGAACTGGTGAACCGCCAGGGCCTCGTATGCCCATTTGGATGTCATCATCTCCCCCAGGGCCGGCACATACCCGGGATTATTCCTCAGGCTGTTCAGCCGGTCAAAATTAATCAGCACACCACTGAACAGGAGCTGTGGAATCACAATGAATGGCATAATGATATAGATGGTTACCACGGTGTTAAGCCCGGAAGAGACATTCAGGCCCAGCACATTGGCAAAACACGCCACTGAGAAAAGAATGGCCCAGTAAGGAAAAAGCATTCCTTTGATCTCCAGGATGGCATTGCCCACCAGTACAAAAGTCAGTGCCTGCACGGCTGAGATCAAGCATAGTACCAGGATTTTTGAATTGAGGTAAGCCATTCTGCTGAGCCTGAGAAAAGATTCCCTTTCAAGTATCCGCCTGTCCTTGATGATTTCATCTGCGCTGATCATTAAACCCATAAAAAGCAAAACAATGACCGAAATAAACAAATAGGCTGGCAGGTTAACGTTTCCCCGGAACAGATATGAAGCATGTGCAGCCTTATAACGGGTAAACCACGCAATAACAGCAGCCAGTAAGGGTGCTTCCAGAAAAGTTACCAGCAGGTATTGCGAGTTGGCCAGTTTGGATAATATATTGCGGATAGCAAAGATCCGGAACTGGCCAAAAACACCGGGGATCTTGAAATTGATTCCGGGTAATCTGGTCCGTTCTATTTTGATCTCCTGTTTGGATTCGATTCTTTCCCTGTAGACCTTATACCACTCTTCGGGGGTGACTTTTCTTTCCCTGGTCACCCTGCCATATTCATCCACCTGTCTGGCTTCCACCATCTTCAATATCTCTTCCGGCATAACATTGCCACATGTGGGACAGTGACCGACATCTGCATTGACATAATTGCTCAACTCCTTAAAATAGGTAATGGCATCAATGGGATTACCCTTATAAATCACATGTCCATTCTTGTCAAGGATCAGTATCCTGTCAAACAATTTATAGATATCCGAGTGGGGCTGGTGGATGTTTACAATAACCAGCCTTCCCATCAGAGCCTGCTCCTTTAAAAGAAACATCACCTTTTCAGATCCCATGGATGAGAGCCCGGATGTGGGTTCATCCACAAATAAAACTGCCGGCTCCCTGATCAGTTCAAGTGCTATATTCAGCCGCTTTCGCTGCCCGCCTGAAATAAATTTTTTCAACGGGTTTCCAACCTTCAGGTGTTTTATCTCCTCCAGGTCCAGGTCAGCAAGAACCTGGTTGACTTTACGCAGGATATCCTTCTCTGAATAATTGGCCAGGCACAATCTGGCATTCAGGTAAAGATTCCTGAATACAGTCAACTCCTCAATAAGCAGGTCATCCTGGGGAACAAAGCCAATGATCCCCTCGATCTTGGATCTTTCCTTATGGATATTAACACCATTGATAAATATCTCACCCGTCAAAGGTTTCAGTTTTCCGCTGAGTATGTTCAGCAGTGTCGATTTCCCGGCACCACTTCCACCCATAATACCGATCAGATTACCCGACTCCTTGCTGAAACTGAACTTCCTGATGCCTTTGTTGCTATTCGTAAAACGGTACTCAATTTCCCTGGCAACAAAAGAGATCCTTGGAATCTCATCGATCTGGTGAAATCTTCTTGAAACATCGCTGTAATAGATGGGGATGATCCTCGATCCCGTTATCAGGGAACCAGCCTCCAACAATTCAATGCGATCAGGGATGATGTGCTGCCCGTTCAGGAAGAGGTTCATCTCTCCCCGGTATCTGAATACCAGGGTATCCGTACTGGCATGGAGTAGAAATGTTATGCGCCCTTCCAGTTCCTTTTCCCGGAAATGTTTGATCCCGGTAATAAAAGAGGCATCCTGATTGTCGATGACCAGGATCTTATCCTTTTCAATCTCTTCACATGCATTCAATACAAAATTCTTTGTATTGTTATGCTCCGACCTGGAAATATTAAATGAATCGGCTACCACACGGATAAATGCCAACTCCTTTTCCGTCATTACATCATCTTCATTGATGAACTCCACCAAACGTAAGAATACGATGAATTTTTCCCGTTGCAGCAGGCTCCTGTTTATCTCTTCGGCAATCTGTTTCAGCCTCTCCGCATCCGACAGGGTCCGTTTTGATGGTGAGATTCCCCCGCCAAAAAGATGGGGATGGTGAATCTCCAGGTAGTGATCAAAAACAACCAGGTACTTCCTGATCAGGTTGGTTTTCAGGTGTTGCCTGAGAAAAGTCTTAACGATGGATCTGGCCTTGAATGAAACACCATCTTCAGAAACATTCGCTATGATCGCAAATAACTGTAACAGTGCATTTAATACAGTCTCCTTCATTATGCAGGGTCAGCGTAAGAAATGCTGACATGGTACTAGACGATACTTTCCCGCAGGATAGTAATTTTTTTCTTCAACGCTTGCAGTTGCTCATCTGTCATGGTATCTTCCACATCCTTATAGAGCGTCTGGATATCTGATAATCCTTTGAATATATCAGCAACTTCTGCTTCATCCCTGACAGGTTCAAGCAATGAAACAAGTTGGTTAAAAGACTTTTTTTGTTTGGCAAGCATTTCAAGAAAAACAGTGTTATCTTTTGCTTTCAGAGCCACATTGGTGGTAATATAAATGCCTTCGATCCAGCTTCCACATACCACCAGGCGTGCCAGGACATCCTGTTCATTTTCAATCAGGTAGTTCCACGTATCACCAAATGATTCAGAAACAATCTGGATAAGGGAGTCCCGGTTATCAATGTTCTGTTCAATCCTTTCAGCATAGTTGACACTGAATGTAGTGGAAATTCCCAGCTCCTCAATCAGTGTTTTGGAGGCCTCCAGGAAATTCATGGTTCCCTGCTTCATCATGTAAGTTGTCGCATAACAGAGATCGGTTGAATAAATGCCCAGGTTCAATACCATATCCCGTCTGGTAATGTAATCCCCGGCTTTCTCAGGCCTGTTGGAAAGTGAGAGGATATAAGGTGAACCGGACTCATAAATGATTCCAGTTATTTCGTATGATGTTGGAATGGGATAACCCGAAAGCTCCTCCACTACTTTTTCAGTGGAGATAACCTCCCCTGTATCTGTTCCGGCTTCCTGTTTCT
>JANTFK010000350.1 GCA_024763595.1 Bacteroidales bacterium
TCCACAATTTCCAATTTCCATTTCCCATCTGCAAAAGAAGCATAATACAAATCCTGAAAATCTTCATTGTAGTATGCAATATGCGGATTATCCTGATCATCCAGCGCCAGGGAACAGTAATATCCCGTATAATTGCTTGTTGTGTCGGGAGCTTCCCTCTGCCACACCTGGGCTGAAAGGGTCTGTCCTATGACCCATACAAAGAGTAACAGGTTGATCTTTTTCATGGTAATAAAAGTTTAATAAATAAATCTAACCCAAGGTACGGTTAACAATCCGGCAAAATAATCCCATGATCATGGGATATTGGAGTGCCTAAAGCTAAAAGTGCCTAGGGTTTTAGGGTTTTAGGGTTAATAGAATAGGGAGGTTTGGGGGTTTGGAGGTTTGGGGTTCTGGTCAACCCCATCCGGGGTTGTTTTTTTGTGTGTGGGCCTCCTTGTACCCCGGGTGGAACCGGGGTTATTCTCTGCGACCACTCCGTGGTCAGTACAATATAAACTGCTAATCACCACCTGTAAGTGATTCTTGTAATCCCAAAGACCCCGGAGGGGTCGGACGAAAGTTGCCACAGTACCACCTGTGGTATAAAGCATCCCATAACCCCCCAACCCCGGCGGGGTTGAAGAATCATCCCGGAATTGATCAACAGAGATTCCGAAAAAATCATCTATTGTACATCCCGCCAACCGGCCCCTCGATACCCCCCTGCGGGAGACAGGCAGCTGTCGCATTGCGCCAGCCACTCGGCCCCTCGATACAACCGTCGCTTCGCTCCGGTCACTCGGGGACCGGGAGCTATGGCGGGCAAATTACCTAATCATCCAATCACCCAATCATTCAATCATTTATGCATTTATAAACTGACCCCTCCGGCACCCCGCCTTCGTTAGTAAAAATAACTTCGGCACGCGAGCACCCTGCGCTCTACGCTCTAAGCCTTTTGCTTTTTGTCAGTTGGGTTACCGGCTGATCATTATTTTCCTGACCATGGAGTGGTGTGAACCTGTCATTTTCAAAAAATAAATTCCCGGGGTCATATTATTGGTTTGCCAGTTGAGGGTATGTTCGCCCGGACGAACAAGTTCATTAAGCAGACAAGAGATCATTTTGCCGGTAATATCAAATACCTCGATCCTTATCGTACAAGGTTCCAAAGCAAAAAATACGATACGGGTGCTCTCTCCGGCAGGATTGGGCTGGATGGACTTCAGATAAAACCTTTCCTTTTCCTGCGGATTGACAAAACTGGCAATCTGCAGGGGTCCTCCCGGATCCTTTATGACGCCGTTGGCCGTCAGATCATGATCACCGCGTTTCCCGTCAACCAGGTACAGGAAAACGGTATCAGCATGGATTTCAGCGCCCGTTTCCCCGTCATAGCTGAACTCATACCAGTGATCTGCTTGCCCCGGTTCCGGACCGTATTTGTAATAATGATCAACGGCTACCGTATCGCTCAGGTACAATGTCGCTACGGTTTGGCTTCCGGCCTGCATCCCGGTTATGGTAAAGCTGAAAAAACCAAACGGGGCCGAAGCTCCTGATGGCGCTCCCGGTGCTTCCGGGGCAGGGTTATCCATTGCCCGGACATTTTCCAGTGACAAGGAATCCGGAACAGACAGTGTAACATAATGTTGATGATCATAAGTATAAAAGGAAGCAACATTACCCTGTTGCCAGTCAGGGGTATTATCGCTGTTTCCGTCATACTCCGGGTCTGAACCCTGTGGCCCTTTTTCCTCCGCGTCCCCAACGCCGTCCTGGTCCTGATCATTGAATTCGCCCACATGGCCATTCTTATCCACATGCTGGGCATAAATATCGTATGTCGTCCCCACACGCATATCATCCCAGACGATTACGGCGCCTCCTTCACCATCTGCAACCAACGAGGGATAAAGCTGCTGACCTGCATTGATGCTCACAGCCACGCCATTGGTCTGCCACACCGTCTCGCCGGAGCCATTTATACGCTGCGCATAAATATCACTGTAATTGGGATCATTCCTGAAGTCATCCCAGGCGATCATGATGCCGCCGTCACCGTCGGAAATTGCTGCCAGATCCGTCTGTGTTCCCGAAGCGTTGGTCACCACCATGCCATTCTCACCCCATTGTGTTACGCCGGAAGAGTCGATCCGCTGCGCATAAATATCATTGTCCTCCCCTCTGGTGTCTATCCAGGCAATGATTGCGCCGCCTTTTCCGTCGGGTACCATGGCAGGAGCCGACCAAACGGTACTCGAACAAATCAAAATGCCATCCGTTCCCCATGCCAAAGACCCGCTTTTGTTAATACGCTGGGCATGGAGACCGTATTGCGACCCCATAATGGTTTCTACCCAGGCAAAGATCGCACCGCCTTTCCCGTCGCTGATCACAACGGGGTAATCCTGTCCGTGATCGTTCTCCGAAATAACAAATCCATCTTCTATCCATTGTAAAGTTCCGGAAGTATCTATCTTTTGTGCATAAATATCTCCGTTCTCGTCGCGGCGTTCATCCTCCCATACTATGTAAACAGAACCATCGCTGTCGCAAGCTATCGCGGGGTTCATCTGATCATCTTCGGCCATACATATGTCCATGCCCTCATTTGACCACAGAACCTCTCCGGTTGCACTAATTCGCTGTGCAATGATATCCTTGCGCGTGTTGTTCCATGTTCCGTTGGCATACATACTGACCACGACCAGGCCCCCGGCATGATCAGAAGCCAGCTTATACCACCCCTGCCCGCCGGAACGGTTAAAGATCCGGAGGTTGTTATTCCACAAACGATTTCCATTTCCGTCGAGCCTCTGCGCATATAGTATTGTGGGATCATACCATGAATTTCCCCACCTTATCCATACGGCGATCACGGTTCCGTCTACACTCTTCACCATTCCCGGAGCATCCGCATGGCTGTCTTTGCCGAAAGGAAGATTCACCGGGATTCCATTGGTATCCCATTGCATAACCCCCTCAGCACTGAATTTTTGTGCATATATCTCTCCGCCCAACATCACATTTGATGTAAACTGCAGATCACGCCATCCTATGATGATATTCCCCAGACCGTCGTGTACAATGCAGCTATTTTTCTGATCCCCGGGAGCATTGGTAACACAATTGTTTTCCGCCGGGTTACCACTCCATTGTGCAAAGACGCCCTGTGTCTGAAGAAGAATCAACAAACAGCTATACAGCAATGAGTTAAAAAATAATTTTGTTTTCATGACCGTACGATTTATAATACCTGTGCCCTTAAATTACTACCGGATATCCGGGATATCAATCCCATAATCATGGGATTTTTGAACAGATCACTAACTTCATTTGCACTGACAGTGCACAAATGATCCGGGACGGCACAAAAAGCAAATAAAAACAAAAAACACCCGCCTTGCAGATGAAACTTTTTTTAATTTTACCATACTTATATGAAGCATCGAAGACCACAAATAAACAGAAAGGATGATCCAACCGGAAGAAAACCGGGCATCATGGTACTTTTTGCCATGCTGATGTTTTCGCTGTTACTTCTGGCATCCGGGATCCCGGAAAAAAGAGAAATTCCCAAAGAACACGCCGGAGCCCTTCGCGTCGAAAACCTGGACAAATTTATCGGCCCTTACGGATTCATGGAAAATAATATCTATTGGCAAAGCTGGGATGGGTATTTTAAGTGGCTGGATTTATTGCATGCGCACCATATTCATTATGCGAAATTCTGGTTAACCCCCTGGAAAGGGAACATCTCCTGGCTCTATGCCTGGAAGATTGAAAACGGAGATGCCTCCACCCCGGTAGATAAAAGAATTTACAACCTGAACGCCTATAACCGGGATTACTTTGAAAATCTGAAAAAATTTGTTGATTATGCCCGTAAACGACAGATCGTTGTAAATCTGAATGTGTTTGATGACTGTCACTTAAGGCATGCGAGGAATAAAGACTGTAATGCGGAGTTTCACAATATTCAGGGAATTAAAACAAGGACGGATTGGTATACTTCCGTTACCGCCAAAGACATCGCAAGAAAGTTCTGGAAAAAGGTGTATCAGACCTTGCGGAAATATCCGAATGTCATTTATACGGTATGTAACGAAAATTATGATTTTCCTGAGTGGCAGCAAGAGATGGCCTCCTTTATGGCCAAAAGTGATGTTTATCTGGATACCGGAGA
>JANTFK010000351.1 GCA_024763595.1 Bacteroidales bacterium
CCTGACAGCCGCTCTCTGAGGTCATCCTCTTCTATCAGCATTTGACTTACGATTCGCTTTACAAATGTCTCATGTTCTTCAAACTGTTTCCGGAGCTTTAACCTTACCTGGTCCGGGTTCATGGCTGAAACCAGGATGGTGTCCCTCCTGATCTCATCTTCACCCAGTACCACCAGGATGGAATCGTTCACCATATCTACATACTGGTTTTTCAGGGAGCGGTCAGGCGGGGTATAAATATAGAGCCCTTCATTTATCTGGTGCTCTTCACGCCGGATATACATCCCGGCACCTTCATCTCCATCATAGGAACTGCGGGCATCAATATGGTAATTCCAGATAGCCTGGCTCTTTTGTTGAATGAGTGGCGGACGGACCTCATCCAGGATGTCAATCACGGCTTCATTCCGGACAAGTTCATTGGAAATCTCCGTGAGAACCTGGTTGACCACAAGGCCCAGCTGCTTTTCCTCCGATTCAATGGTGTGCCTGATCCAGGTGGCCTGAATGGCAACAAGGGCAATCATTGCCAGGCTTAAAAAAATAGTTAATATCCAAAGTACTGAACGGCTCATATTACAAAGATAGGACTCCTCACCGGTTCAGACAGAGTGTTTTAACATTCTTTAACTTCCTTTAAATATGTCTAACGTTATTTTGGAATAGATTTGTTCCATAACCAATGCACAGCGGATATGAAAAGATATCACGCCATCTCAAAAACAGTGCTGGCACTTTCGATGATGATTATTTCCATGGGCGTAACAGCGCAGAAGAAAACCGAAATGACCATCCGGATCAAAGAGGATGGCAAGGTGGTCAAAGACACCATATATCAGTTCGATGATGCAGATCAGGCCAGGCACATTGTGAAGATGATGGAGATGGAGATGTGGTTAAGGTAATTGTTATAAAGAAGAGTAAGCAAGCAAAAGAAGAGTAACACTGGCAGGAAAGTTAGTTTAGTTTCCAGGGTTAATTGGTTTTTAACTGTCCGTCCTCCCGGCGGACAGTTTTTTTTACCGGGGATCCTTCCTTACCAGAGCCACAGCCGCTCCTTGTTCCTGATCCGGGAGAGATCTACGGGAACACACATCCGTACGTTGGGTAAGCCTCCTACAGTAAGCATGAAGTTACTGATTTTCATTGTATTGACTTCTCCCTGGATATGAACAAGATAGTCGAGATTCTTTAGTTCATCCATGAAATGGCCCTGATCGCCCCTGTTCTTGATGATCCTGAAGGTCAGCAGTGCATCTTCATCATCATAGGCAAAAATTGAGAATGACTGCGTAACCTGCAGTTTCTGGTGAAAAAGATCCAGGTTATCCAATTTCTCGAAACCCAGGTTGAGGACCTGGTTGATCATCCAGCACAATTTGTAATCGGGATCATCAGACACTACTCCCAGCAGGGCAAAGTCCTCTTCGATGGCCACTTCCAGTTTATGCTTTTTTACTGCCATGGCTTACCGGGTATCAATGGTTTTCATGGCGTCTCTGGCTGCCTGTTGTTCTGCCTCTTTTTTTGAACTCCCCCGCCCTTTTCCCTTCTGCTGGTCTTTCAGCAGAATGGTTGCCACAAAATTGGGTTGTCTACCGCTGTTGTGCTCCTCCTTGCTTTCAAAAGTGATTTCTACCCGGTTCTTCTGTGCCCACTCAATGATCCTGCTTTTATAGTCCGGGTCCTTTTTAACAAGTTGGCCCAGGTCAATGTATTTTTTCAGGATCTTTCTTTTAAAGAACCTCCGGGTTGTGAGGTAACCCCTGTCCAGGTAGATGGCCCCTATAAGTGCTTCAAAGGCATTACCATACAGATGTTTGGATATATTTCCGGGTGCAACTCCGGGTGCGATCATATCAGGAATATCCATTTCTTCTGCCAGGTGGTCCAGGGTTTTTCGTTTCACGATACGGGACCTTAGTTTTGTCATAAAACCCTCATCCCGGTCAGGAAAATGATTGAAAAGATAGTCGGTCACGATGGCATCCAAGACAGCATCGCCCAGGAATTCCAGGCGTTCATTACTTACCTGGGTCCCGGATGCATGTGGCTCCAGGGCAGATTTTGGAATAAAAGCAAGCTTGTAATAAGAGAGTCTGCGGGGAAGAAATCCCAGCATTTTTACCAGATTAACATAGAACCGATGGTTCTTCAAGCCGTTAATGGTTGTTATATTTTCTGAAAACCGCTGAGGTATTATGGCCCCCGAATCCAAATGTATTACTGATCCCTATATTAAGCTTTCGTTGCTGGGCCTTGTTGGGAGTCAGGTTAAGGCGGGGATCAACCTCGGGATCAACTGTTTCCAGGTTGATGGTGGGTGGAACGATGTCGTTCACAATGGACAAGATGACCGCAATGGATTCGATGGCACCCGCAGCACCCAGGAGATGACCGGTCATCGATTTCGTGGAGCTGATATTCATGTTATATGCATGATCCCCGAATACGCTTTTTATCGCCCTGGCTTCGGACAGGTCCCCCAGCGGGGTGGCTGTTCCGTGCACATTGATGTAGTCCACCTCTTCCGGGGATATTTTTGCATCCCTGAGCGCATTTTTCATGACCAGTATAGCACCGGCACCCTCGGGGTGGGGAGCCGTAAGATGATAGGCATCGGCAGACATCCCGCCTCCAATCAGTTCAGCATAGATCTTTGCCCCTCGTTTCCTGGCATGCTCCAGTTCTTCCAGTATAAGCCCGGCACCTCCTTCACCCATGACAAAACCGTCACGGTTTGCTGCAAACGGGCGGGATGCTGATTTATACTCCTCGTTGTTGGTTGACAGCGCCTGCATGGAATTAAAGCCACCCACCCCGGCTTCATTGATGGCAGCTTCCGATCCACCGGAAATGAACAGATCGGCCATATCCAGCCGGATCAGGTTGAATGCATCAATAATAGCATTGGTGGAAGAGGCACACGCCGATACGGTGGCATAGTTGGGGCCCCTGTAGCCATATTTCATGGAGAGGTGCCCGGCCGCAATATCGGAGATCATCTTGGGAATAAAGAAAGGGCTGAACCTGGGAGTCCTTCCGGCTTCCACAAAACCCTCAATTTCATTTTTGAAAGTACCTATACCCCCGATCCCGGATGCCCAGATCACGCCTGCGCGATCCTTATTAATATCAGCCTGGTCCAGATCTGCATCCAGGTAAGCCTCATGGGCAGCAATCATGGCAAACTGGGCATACAGATCCAGTTTGCGGAGCTCTTTCCTTTCAAAATGATCCTGCGGGTTGTAATGCTTTACTTCACAGGCAAACCTGGTTTTAAATTTTTCAGTATTGAAATGGGTGATCCAGTCACTACCGCTTACTCCCTGAATAAGTGCATTCCAGAAATCCTGTAAATTGTTCCCAAGAGGAGTAATCGCCCCGAGACCTGTAACCACAACCCGTCTCATACTGCAGGTATTTGATAGAAAAGCTACTGCTTATTCAGCGTTTTCTTCAATGTACTTAATGGCTTCTCCAACCGTAGAGATGCTTTCAGCCTGGTCATCGGGAATGCCCATGTTAAACTCCTTTTCAAATTCCATGATAAGCTCTACTGTATCAAGAGAATCAGCTCCCAGGTCATTGGTGAAGCTGGCTTCCGGAGTTACTTCATTTTCATCGACACCTAATTTATCTACGATGATTGCTTTTACTCTTGAGGCAATGTCAGACATGACTACAAATTTTAATGAATAATATTAGTTATTTTTAACGGTGCAAAGAAATGTAAAATTCGACTATTTTCAAAAAAAAATGAAGAACATAGCCATATTTGCCTCCGGTTCAGGAACAAACGCAGAAAATTTGATTCGATTTTTTCGAATGAGCCGGGTGGGAAGGGTTAAACTGGTACTCACCAATCGTCCTGATGCTTACGTGCTGGAGAGGGCTAAAGCCCTTGAAGTTGAAACATTTATATTTACCCGGAAGCAACTTTATGATACGAATGAAATTATTACCCTCTTAAAAGACCGGAACATTGATTTTATCGTCCTGGCCGGTTTCCTGTGGCTTGTTCCGGATTCCATTCTGGAAATATATCAAAACAGGATCGTTAATATCCATCCGGCCCTGCTCCCAGGGTTTGGGGGCAAAGGCATGTATGGCCAACGTGTGCATCAGG
>JANTFK010000352.1 GCA_024763595.1 Bacteroidales bacterium
AGACGTTGGGCTCTGGCCACTTTTTCTTCAACGATATCACAAACGGCAGGGATTTCCACACCCTCCAGAGTAAGGGCAACTTTGAGCATGCTCGTACCCCTGCTTCCCATACCAACAAAACCTATACGTACCGGCGGCCGGGGAACATAATCAGCCAATGGATTTCTATACCCTGATGTGGCTATGTACAAACCGGCACCGGCACTGGTCTTAATAAAATTCCGCCGGTTTAAACCTGATTTTTTTGTTTCCATTGTGTATATTATTAAGGTTACAAAGAGAAAGGGGTTTTTTATTCCCCCTCTCTCTTTAAATCACATGTAAAATATTAATACCCTGGATTCTGTTGCAGGATATCAGTACCCTGGATGTCAATCTGCAATTGAGGTATCGGCCTGTATTCATCAACCCCTTTCTCGAAATGAGCCCCTGTTAAAAATGTGCGGAACTGGACATCACGCTCGATATAAGCATTCAGCACCACATCGGCAACACCCCAGCGTACAAGATCGAAAAAACGATGACCTTCCATACCATACTCAAGGCGTTCTTCCATCCGAACGGCTTTACGTGCATAATCCTGATCGGGGAAAGAAGAATACTGACTAACCAGGTAATTAGCTGCGGGTTGGTTCCAGTCCACAACGGGATCCACACCTGCAGGCAATTCATAGGTAGAGCACCGGCCCATCACCACTTCATGAGAGGCTCTTTCCCTGATCTGGTTTACCAGGTCAAGGGCAGTGGCCAGGTCATTTTCTTCCACGGCCACTTCCGCTCTCCAAAGCATGACGTGAGCCAGACGGTAAGCCCTGTAATTGTTGGTATTCATGGCGCCTCCCCCGGGAGCCACCGGTGTGTTCTGTTCACTCTTGTAGTACATATTCTTTGCGAATACATAAGGGCCCCCGTTTGACTGTGCACGAATCTGGTCCATTCCGCGCATAACACCATAGTCGAGAAACGGGATACCACGACGCCCTACTGTCCAGTCAAGCCGTGGGTCCACAAGGTGAGAAGATGGCACGAAATTATCGGCGGAGGGAATGCCCATATCATTCGCCAAATTGGTATCGTTGAAAGTATCCAACAAAGGCAAACCGGAAGGATCTACCTTGAAAGCATTGACAAAATTTTGTGAAGGCTGAAAGAAACCGCAGCAACTACCAACATCACCTCCACTAGGGTGGCACAGCAGGTCACCAAAATTTCCGTTGATACTAGCCCTAGCCCCGTCGTCAGTGGTAAACTGGATCTCAAAGATCGACTCTTTATTGTTTCTGGTAGCGATCTTATAGTTGTCAAAATAATGGTCAACAAGTTCAAATCCGCCATTGTCCAGTATATCATCAAGAAGTGGTTTGGCTTCACTATATTTTTGCTGAAAAAGTTTCACCCGGGCCAAAACAGCCTCGGCAGCATACTTGGTAGCACGGCCTACATCACTCTGATGCTCAGGCAGATGATCAACAGCAAACTGCAGGTCACTTTCAAGCATGGGCCAGGCATCCACCGTATTGGGAACTTTTGCCGGGTCTTCCACGTCTTCCGTGATATATGGAATATTGTTATATACCCGTTTCAGCTCGAAATGGAACCAGGCCCTGAGGAACAGGGCTTCGCCCTTTAACTCATCTGCTTTCTCCTGTGAGATACCCCCCGCTTTAATCTCACTTAATGAAATCAATGCTCTATTTGTACGTGAAACACCCTCGTAATAAGCTCTCCAGTGCTCCTGCATATACCTGTTGTCCGGAAGGATCTCATAACGTTCAATTTGGTTTAGCAGAGGCTGGTCACCAACAGAGCTTCCTTTGTAAGCATCATCGGAAGCTATCGAACCCCATACCCAGTTTGACTGGGATGATGTCCATGGCGGGAACCATCCTACCCAATTAAAACTTCCGTCAAGCACAGCATAAGCTCCGGTAATAAGAGCCTCTACACCTTTTTGTGTATTGAATACATTTTCTGATGTTACTCCCAAAGGAGTCGTATCCAGAAATTCATCCGAACATGAATAAATCATGGCCAGAATCAAAATAATTGCAATATATATTCTTTTTTTCATGATTAATTTATTATAAGGTAAAAATTTCATTCAGATTAAAATCCCATTTTCAAACCAACCAGGAACTGTTTTGCCGTAGGCCATGCACCCTGGTCAATACCCCTGTTTCTGGTACTGGTTCTGATTTCAGGATCAAGACCGCTGTACTTTGTAAGTGTAAATAGGTTGTTTGCCTGCAGATACACCTGTAATGTACCGAAATTTATCTTTTGTACTACAGACTTAGGTATAGTGTAGCTTAACTGCAGGTTTTTCAGACGGAGATAGGAAGCATCTTCCAAATAAGCAGTGGAAGGTACTACACTTCCCTGGTCACTCCATTCAGCCTTCGGCATAATAGCATTGGCATTATCATCAAGATAGGGGCTGCCCCACGAACGATAGAGGCGGTCTTTGCTCCTGTTTCCCGTGAACATGTAATAATCAATGAACCGTTTTGTGGCATTTATCATTTTATTTCCATAACTGGTATAGAAAAAGGCTGACAGGCCAAAGCCTTTATAACCCAGATCAATATTCAGTCCACCCGTAAACTTCGGATGCGGGCTGCCTATATAGGTCTTGTCATCATTGTCAATTACACCATCAGGTTCACCTGTAAGATTGCCTTCAGCATCTCTTCCATTTATATCACGGTATATCCAATGGCCGGGTTCGTTGTAGCTTCCATAAGGCGCGTGGGCATCCGCTTCCGCCTGGGTCTGAAAGATACCGTCCACGATAAACCCATAAAACTCAGGAAAAGATGTACCTGGTTGACTCTGGGTATATCTGAAACCGCGCACAGGATCACCAAGAATAACTTCTTTCTCTTTATCCGAGATCTTCAGAAGCTCATTTTTATAGTGCGATATATTTACAGACACATTGTATGTAAAATTACCTGCTGCCGCTTTACCGCCATAACCCACAACCAGATCGAAACCAACATTTTTCATATCCCCTATGTTGATGCTGGGCCTTGTTGCAGCACCCCATACATCAGGCAATGAAACAGGATAAAGCATATCAGAAGTCGTTCTTTTCCAATAGTCAAAATTAATTGACAATCCCCGGAAAAGAGTCGCATCCAAACCAATATCGGTCGTGGCTGTTGTTTCCCATTTGGCATCCGCGTTCCCAATGCTAATACGATAATATCCTGCAATGGGAGTATTGAGGCTGCCGTCCAGGGCATAATATGAAGCATTGATACTGGTACCGTAAGACGTAAATCCGTTGTAATTCCCGATACGATCGTTCCCTGACTTGCCCCAGCCGGCACGAAGTTTCAGATAATTCAACCAGTTTTCGGTACCTGCCATAAAATCTTCCCCGGAGATTTTCCATCCCGCGGAAAAAGCAGGAAAAATACCATACCGGTTATTCTTCCCAAAACGGGAAGATCCGTCTCTGCGGACGGTAGCCTGTAACATGTATTTCCCCGACAGGGCATAATTCAAACGGCCGAAAATGGAGAAAGTCCTCCAGTCGTAACCTGATCCACTGTTTACCACATCGGTTTCCCCTGCATTAATATACATGTAATCCGGATCTTCAGAGAAATAGGTCTGCCTTCCGGCACCAACATTACGGTAACTATAGGTAACCGCTTCTGTCCCCAATAATACATTAACCGAATGTTTATCAGCAAACACCTTATTATAGGTAAGTAGATTGGACCAGTTCAATTGAACAGAATTATCACTACCGGCAGATACTCCGGACTTAAGGACTGGTACTTTAGCTTCCGGTTGCATAAAACTCAGGCCTCTTGTATTCCCAAAACCAAAGTCGAATCCAAGCATGGTTTTAAAGTCAAGGCCTTTAAAAATAGTTGCCTGGCCGTATATATTGCCGATGGCCCGCAGTCTTCGATCATAATTATATTTCGCCCTTGTAAGAGATGCCAGGGGATTACCGGTAACCCCCGACAGCGGGATATTGGTCCCTGTCCAATAGCCCATAATATCATATACCGGAACAAGGGGCATTATTTTATAACATGCGGATATTACGGATGCTTCGCTGTTATCCCACCGGCCTCCTCCGTATGTATCTGTATAGGTCAG
>JANTFK010000353.1 GCA_024763595.1 Bacteroidales bacterium
CGATCGTCAGATGATACTCTATGGCCGTAAACTCCGCTGTTACACTTTTATCCCCATCCATTATGATGGTCCCGGGATTTGCACTGCCGCTCAGATCACCTGACCAGCCCGTAAATGTTGAACCCGCAGCCGGATTGGCACCCAGACTAACCTCTTCCCCTTCTGAATAGGTGGCTTTGTCCGGAGATCTGGAAACCGTACCACTACCATTACCTACTATCGTGATAGTTAAGGTATATCCCTGGGCATGAGAAATAAATCCAATAAACAATAAAACAGGAATGATGAATATTCGGATGTTCCTGCTTATTCCGGAAAAGTAATACAACCCTATCTGACTGGATTTTCTCATGATTTAAACAACTTCTAACGAAATATCTATCGAAACAGGGACAACGGCATGATAACCTGCCAGATTTGCAATTAAATGCAACTCCCAATAACTCCAAGTTACCTCAGTTTATCAAATTAATCAAGATAATTGTCAAAAATTAAGACCTGAAGGAGAAAAGTCATTTGTTAACCTGACCACCCTGCCCTGTCCAGGTTGCGATAGCTGACAGCTTCTGATACATGCGGTCCCAGGACCTGTTCATGGTGTTCCAGATCCGCGATAGTGCGTGCCACTTTCAATATCCTGAAGTAGGATCTGGCTGAAAGCCCCAGCCTTTCCATGGCTTTAAAAAGAATATCGTAGCCATCATCATTCAGCTTGCAATACCGTTTCATAAGTGATGTATCCATCTGCGCATTACTGAAAATATGCTTTGCTCCCTCAAACCTCTTCTCCTGGATCTTTCTGGCTGCAATAACCCTGTCACGCATGGAACTGCTATTCTCTGATGTTGTATCTTCTGAAAGTTTACCGAAAGGGACCGGAACAACCTCCATATGAATATCGATCCTGTCAAGTAACGGACCGGAGATCCTGGATAGATACCTTTTAATCATTCCTGCACTACACTGACAGGTTTTTCCCGGATGGTTATGATATCCGCAGGGACATGGATTCATGGACGCTACCAGCATAAAACTGGCAGGATAGACCACATGATAACCTGCCCGGCTTATATGAATGGTCCGCTCTTCCAGTGGTTGTCTAAGTACTTCCAGCACGCTTCTCCTGAATTCAGGTAACTCATCCATAAACAACACTCCATGATGCGCCAGGGAGATCTCGCCCGGTTTTGGGGAAGAGCCACCCCCGATCAAAGCAATATCAGAAATTGAATGGTGTGGTGATCTAAAAGGCCTTTCGATAACCAGGCTCTGGTCCGTTTTCATCTTACCTGCCACCGAATGGACCTGCGTAGTCTGTAATGATTCTTCCAGGGACATGGGCGGAAGTATTGTCGGTATGCGTTTTGCTAACATGGTTTTACCAGCACCAGGAGGCCCGATCATCAGTAGATTATGATTTCCTGCAGCTCCAATCAACAGGGCCCGTTTGACTCTTTCCTGTCCCTTTACATCAGCAAAATCAATACCTTGAATACCTTGACCCCTTTCAAACAGCAAGGTCATATCCTCTCTTTCGGGTATGATGTTCAACTGATTGTTCAGGAAAACTACTACGCTTTTCAGATCCGTTACCGGTATCACCTCAATACCTTCTACCACCATAGCTTCCCTGGCATTCCTCCTGGGAACGATTGCCCCCCTGAATCCTTTCTCTTTTGCATGCAATATCATGGGTAACACCCCCTTTACAGGAAGGACACTTCCGTCCAGCGATAGCTCACCAAGTATCAAATAATCCTTTAGCCGGTCCCGGTTTACCTGTTTAGTTGCTGCAAGAATACCAACAGCGAGAGGAAGGTCCAGTTGGGTGCCTTCTTTCCTGATATCGGCAGGCGCCAGGTTTATCACTACCCGGTATCTGGGCCAGTCAAAACCATTATTTGTTATTGCTGTCTCAATCCGTTGCTGGCTCTCCCTTACGGCATGATCAGCCAATCCGACAATGAAAAAACGGATTCCCCGGGAAATATTTACTTCAATGGTAATGGTAGCTGCACTGATCCCCTGAAGGGTGCTTCCATAAACTTTTATCAGCATAGGTCCTGTCCGGAATTTAATACTTTATGTGCTTTCTCTGGTATATATCGAACACCAACCTCACCAGACGGTCGCTGGAGACACACTGCATTGAGAATTTTATATACAATAAACATAGCTTTCGGCTTTACAGACTAATTTCGCTAACTTTACCGGCGAAACAGAGCATTATGGGAATACCAAGGTTTATCAAGCTTCCAAAACACAAGCGATTCGATTATTCACCGCGCTACTGGGACCCTGAAAAGGAGGAACGGGATGAGCGTATCAGGCGGATAAAACAGGAGCTGGGTATTGATATACCTTCCAATTCAACCCGTACCACTATCAAACGGGGTTCATTCAGGCAGGCCCGTCAGAAAACAAAAGTGAAGGCCACCCGAAGTTCAAACATCAGGCTTGTACTTATTTTGGCGGTACTCTTATTTCTTGCTTATTTATTATTTTTCAGGTAGATGTCAGAGAGGATCCATGTGTTAAGTGATACCGTTGCTAATCAAATCGCGGCAGGCGAGGTGATACAACGTCCAGCCTCCATTGTGAAAGAGCTTATGGAAAACGCGGTGGATGCAGGTGCTGCCAGGATCAATGTGCTGGTTAAAGATGCAGGGAAAACACTGGTTCAGGTGATTGATAACGGGTATGGCATGTCGGAAAAAGATGCCGTGCTCTGTTTTGGACGGCATGCCACGTCAAAAATATCCACCGCAGAAGACCTTTTTGCCATTCAGACACGCGGATTCAGAGGCGAAGCACTGGCCTCCATGGCTGCTGTGGCAGAAGTTACGGTTAAAACACGAAGACCCGGTGAAGAGCTGGGGACCCGGGTCCGGATTGCTGGTTCAGTACAGGCCCAGCCGGAACCGGTTCAAACCCCGCAAGGCACGAACTTCCAGGTAAGAAATCTCTTTTTCAATATACCGGCCCGCAGAAAATTCCTGAAAAGTGACCAGACAGAATTACGACACATCATCAATGAGTTCAACCGGGTAGCACTTACACAACCGGAAATTGAGTTTTCACTTAACCACAACACAAGTGAGATCTTCCATCTGCCTCCGGCTAATCTGCATCAACGGATCATAGGTATTTTCGGGAAATCGGTCAATTCATACCTGATACCTTTGAAATCGGAAACCACCCTGATCAGGATCAATGGATTTATCGGGAAACCGGAGCATGCAAAAAGAACTTATGGCGAACAATTCTTTTTTGTCAATAACAGATACATCAAACATCCCTATTTTCACAAGGCTGTTATGAGCGGATATGAACAGATCCTGGCACCGGATCATATCCCTTCTTACTTCCTGTTTTTTGAAACTGACCCTTCCCGCATCGATGTAAACATTCATCCTTCTAAAACCGAAGTGAAATTTGAAGATGAAAAATCCATCTGGCAAATCCTTCTTGCTTCAGTAAAAGAATCCATTGGCAGAAACAATCTCTCCCCCTCACTCGATTTTGATACCGAAGGCGTCATCGATATACCCGTATTGACCAGGGATACTGAGATCCGCCATCCGCAGATCGAAACAAATCCTGCCTATAACCCTTTTGATAGAGAAACTTCTTATGACAAATCCAAAAGGTATTCGGCCGTACAGGATGACAGGTTTACGGGTTGGAAGCAGCTTTTCGAACCTGCTGCGGAAACTGAGGTTGCAACCCAAAAGCATCTGCAGGTAAAAAACAAATATATTCTTTCACCTGTTAAATCCGGATTGATGATCATAGATCAACGCAGGGCTCATGAACGGATTATTTTTGAACGAATGACAAATGCGCTTGAGAAGCAGGAACCCATGGCCCAACAATCACTGTTTCCCGAGACCATCAAATTGAACGCAACTGATCACCAGGTGTGCCTGGAAATGTTGGAAGAACTTGAACTGATCGGATTTGATATTCGGGATTTCGGGAATACCTCCGTGGTGATTCATGGTGTGCCGGCCGATATGAAGCCTTCCGCTGTACGCGATATGCTTGAAATGATGATAGAGCAGTTCAAAAGCCTGCAGGGAAATC
>JANTFK010000354.1 GCA_024763595.1 Bacteroidales bacterium
GTTGTTTATTTGTTTTGTCACCTTTAAATTGCACATTAACAGTATGTTAAGCAAGACATTCTCTTATTTTTTATTAACAAATCGCTCAACTTAGGTTATAGGTATTCATAGAATCATGGATTATACGGGTAAATAAAATTCATTCGCTGTTAACATGGAGAGCCTTATCGATAAACCGGTAAGCTTCCTGCCGGATCTGGTCCGGAAAGTCATGTTCACAATCCGGATAGCGCACCTGGAGGTTCTCCTGCGCATCCAGTAACCGGTAGATCTTGCGGGCCTCTGCAACTCCTTTTCTGACCCCATCAACATCGAAATTTTCATCATGCAGGGGTGAATTGGAAAAAAACGGCCGCGGGGCCAGTGCCCCCACCACTTCATAAAAGTCAAACGGTACAAGATCCGGATCGAGGTTATACACCTCTTTCAGCCGGGGCATATAACGGGGACTGGTCCATCCTTTGATATTACCTTTATAATAATCATGAAAAGGGGTCCATCCGCAGCTTGAAACAATGACCTTCAGGCGCTGATCAAATACGCCGGCAAACATGGCATTGTGTCCCCCCAGTGAATGACCGATCACCCCGATTCTATCCGGGTCCACATAGTCCAGTGATTCCAGCAGGTCAACACATCGCATATGGTTGAATATACCCTTCATGGTACCCGAAACATAACTGTCCTTCCCAAAGTCATATGCATAATCCCCAAATGAGGGATAATCCGGGCATATGACCACATATCCGCGTTGTGCCAGTTCCAGAGCATATTGCCTGTTATCAAGCGGACCTTCACCGGCGACAATCAGTTTACCAAGCGGGCCGGTAGGATGCAGGGCCACCATGGCAGGCAATTTTTTATTTTTAGCAATAGCCGAAGGAATGTACAGAAGCGCAGGGATCCTGTCCCCGGGTTCACTGGCAAAAGTGATGGACTGCCGTATGTATCCGTCTCCGCTGGTTTCACTGATTATTTCAATATCCGGATCCATGAGGTTCTGCCGGTCTGGCAGATCTCCCATGGCCAGTTGCATACCTTCGAGGATCTGACAACGTCTTTTATACCAGTCGTCCGGAGATAAGACAGGTACCGCTTCTCCGTTTTCACTGTAATATTCCAGCAAATTTTGATGATTGGCATGTTGCTGGGCAACCAGGGGTATGGCACCTGCCCATACGATGTACAGGAAAGCGACAGGTAAAATAGATAAAAATCGGTTGTTTCTCACGGTTGTATTATTCTGATCCATTTTCTACTCAAGGCACCCCCGGCCCTCAATGGCCCAGAGATCCGCAACGATATCATTCCGGGTAATCCACATACGGGGATAGAAATTATTGGTGGTACATCCATGGGGGGGGAGGATCCGGATCTTATCCCCGATCGCTGCTTCCATGTTTTTGAATACGCTATGTTCTTCTGCTACATACATGTTCTCTGCATCCGGATATCCAACCGCAACCGGGGTGCCGTATTCGGCCCCCATTCCTTTTAACCCCACATCGGTTGAAATGACATCACCCCGTTTTGATATCACTGTTGCCAGTATGTAGCGGGCATTCAGAAACTCTGGACGTATGGTTTTATAGGCTGTATCCATCAGGGCATAGCTTCCGCACTGCAGTTCATCAATACCTTCCATTTTACCGGTAATATCATAGGTACCGGTCCCCCCGGAAGAGATCATCACCGAAAATCCTTTTTGTTCCAGCAATGCCCGGGTTTCGAACAGGGGGCGCATATCCTCCACCACCCGTTTTTTCCGTTCTTCATAATCGGGCAGTGTGACAATGTGCCCTTCATAACTTTGCAGTCCGTCGAACCGAACACCCCCGGTGTCCCGGATAATCTCAGCCAGCTCCACAACCGGCTGACCGGGTTTAACCCCGCCACGGTTCATGCCGATATCTACCTCCACAAGCAATCCGATTTTCACTCCCAGCTCCAGGGCAGCATCACTGAGTTGGGATATACCCTCCCTGGAATCCACAGCCACCCGTACAAGTGCATTACGGTTCATCTCCGCAATACGGCGGGTTTTATCCCTGCCGATTACCTGGTTGGCAATCAGCACATCCTTTATTCCTCCGGCTACCAGCTGTTCGGCTTCGGAAAGTTTGGCACAGGTGATACCAGTGGTACTGGGATAACTCATTTGTCTTCGTGCCAGCGTTACACACTTGTGTGATTTGAAGTGGGGCCTTAACCTGCGGGCTGTACCGGCAAAGAAATTATCCATTTTTGCCAGGTTGGCGTCCAGTGCATCCAGATCCGCCACAATGGAAGGTGTGGGTAATGCTGATACCGATCCCCCTTTAAATTGCTGCAACAATGATTCCATATGCATTACAGGTTCCATCCCACAGGTGTTTGATCATCATAAGCCACCACTGCGCTCTTCTGCTTGCAATAGGCCATCAAACCTTCCATGCCCAGTTCCACACCGGTACCGCTCATTTTATGGGGCGGTACAGATATCTGGGGATAGCCATCCATCATGCAGTTCACCCAGATGATACCCGTATGGAGCGCCCCGGTCAAACGCAGCGACCTGCTGCTGTCGCGGGTCCATACCGATCCGGAGAGGCCATACATAACACTGTTGGATATCTCAATAGCTTCTGCCTCATCCTTAAAGGAGATCAGGCTCAGTACCGGTCCGAATATCTCTTCCGTGGCCACCCGATTATCTGCTTTCACACCAGTTACAATGGTGGGCTCAATCCAGAATCCTTCAGCCCGGTCGCCCGAAAGTGAGATCTTCTTTCCACCGGCAAGTATACTGCATCCTTCTCCGGTGGCTATGTTGATATATTCCAGTGCCGTATCATACTGTGCCCTGGTTATCATAGGTCCAACCAGGGTATCCGGGTCCCGGGGATCGCCCACCTTTAACTTACCCAGTTTCTCTTTCAAAACAGACTGGAATTCGGAAAGAACCGACTCCTGAACCAGTAACCGGGAGCAGGAGACACACAACTGACCCGCATTGACGAAAGCGCTTATGATGGCTGCATCGGCCGCCTTCTCCAGGTCAGCATCCTCAAAAACAATAATGGCATTCTTCCCACCCAGTTCCAGATTCACCGCTTTCATCTGAGCGACAGCCTCCCGCTGGATGTGCTGGCCAATAGTGGTTGAACCGGTAAAGGAGATCTTCTTTATCCCGGGGTGCTGAATCAGGTATTCCCCTGTTCTGGAGCCTTTTCCCAGTGCCACATTAACAATACCTTCAGGAATGCCGGCCTCCAGGCACAACTGTGCAAATTTCACTGCGGAGAGTGGAGTATCCACCGAAGGCTTGATAATGATGGCATTCCCGGCAGCCAGCGCAGGAGCCACTTTCATGGCCACGTTTACCAGCGGATAGTTCCAGGGCAGTATCCCTGCCACAACACCATATGGTTCATACATGGTGAACTGCAAAGTGCCGGTGGAAAAAGACTTCACCCGCCCTTCAATCTTATCAGCAGCTCCGGCATAGAACCGCAGGATAGAGGCAGTCAGCGGTATTTCCCCATCGCGCAGTTGTGAAACCGGTTTCCCGGTATCCAGCAATTCAAGTTCAATCAGCTCATCTGCATGAGTCTCAACCAGATCGGCCAGTTTCATGAGGCAGTGCCCCTTACCTGAAGGGGACATTCCCTGCCACGCATCTGAATGAAACGCCCGTCTACCTGATGCCACGATTTCATCCACACAGGCCGCATCGCAACATTGCTGTTTAAATATTGTCTTCCCGGTGGCCGGGTTGATCACATCCACCGTTTCACCCCCGGTATTCATTATTACCTTACCGTCTATTACCGGACCAATTGTTTTCATCTTTTTCATTTCCTATGTGAAATATATCAACAAATATCAGAAAACCCTTTATCACGAGAATCTCAAAAATACAATATATAGCTTCCCTTAAATAATACTTTTCAATAAAATATTAGTACTTATATTATGTAATATCCCTGATAAATGATAAGATTTGAATATTTTTCTAAAATAAGTATTAAAAGACGGACACATCATGAAGATTGCATCCATCAGTTTGCGGCAGGAACCCTATAAGTCA
>JANTFK010000355.1 GCA_024763595.1 Bacteroidales bacterium
CCCGGGCATGAGCCATCTGACTCCCACATACCGTTCAAGAAATTCATAGACTCCATACTCCGTACCCCAGCTGGTTGGTCCGGCAATAACCACAGTATTGCGGTCCGGCACTGCTATAATAAAACCATCGCCATCCATATTGCCAATATCCGGATCAAAGGTATCAGCATCTTCACCTTCAAATAGATAGATGGAATTAATATCCTTTTCTGACGAACTGGTTACCACAGGCAATTCAGCTCCGGTACTTTTTTGTATATAATCTGTCAGTATATCTGCAGATGAACGCAAATGTTCGGATGCATCTCCCGGGATTACAATCACCGCATTTGAATTGTTGTTTTTAACGATGATAACATGGTCGTACCGTGAGCATGACAGCGTGAGAGCCACAATGAGCGAAAGTAATATATGTTTTACCATTGTACTATTTATATTCCGCTGCCAATGCCCTTTCCGGATAAACACTGGTTTTTTGCTCCGGGCAGTCGCCCGACTGCAGCAGCAGTTTTTCCTTCTGCCAGAGCACCGTGCTGGCATTGTAACCGACACCCAGGAACGAAAGGTCCACCCCGCATGCTCCGATAAATTGTGATCTGGCCTGCTGACAGGCAGGAGTAAAGGTATAATCCCCGCCGATCAGGAATGCCGTATGGATCCAGGGTACGATCAAATCGCCGAATACCCCGATCTCAAGGCGGGGAAAGGCAAGGCCGAAATTGGCGGCAATGGCTGAAGATGCCCCGGTCTGGGCAATATTTTTATCCATGCTCTGATCACCCATGGTGGCATCGGCCGATACGGTTGTACCATCATATTTTATGCCTGTGGTCGAATTATAGGTGAATTTGACTTCAACCCGGGATGAACCGTCCACAGGTACGGAGCAATTAAACACAAACAACACTTTCACATTGATCGTAACGGGAACCGGTCCTACCATCATCGGGAATTTAAACAGTACAACCGGTAAATCAAAAGTAATCACATCCCTGCCCGAACCTGCAACAGTGAGATTGAGAGTCAGTTCGCCCTGCATTCCGGGATTTTTCTGCCCGAATCGCGTAAGTTGACCGTTCTCGAATTTCATTTTGGTGCTTGAATAGAAATTGTCGATAGAGCCTTTGGCCAGGAATTTTGCAGTTACCGGACCAGCCAGGTCTTTGGATATCTCGAATTCCACATCCGCCTTCTTATCAGTATAAGTGAATTTTATCCTGTAGGTAAAATCCCCGTACGGGTACTCGAACTCAAAACCATCTGAAGTGGTCGATTTTAGTCCCATATGCTCTCCCAGCATCTGTACATCCGGGATGACACCGTCCTGAAAGCTGATTTCCCTGTTCCAGGAAATCTCTCCATCCCGGATCGCCTCATTCAACGTGGCATAGCCAGTTTCCACCCTGGTCTCACCGCCACTCTGTGTGATTCCCGTTACCCTGCGCAGAGCCACACCGTAAATCAGCAGGATATCATTCACTTCCAGGTCAGCAATCTTTGGGTTTGAGTTATCAAAATAGTATATGTAAGCGGCCGTATCGATCCGGACCAGGGACCGGACATCAAGGCTGTCAAAGAATACCGTATTATCGGTGTAGGTTACATTATAAACAGTAGATTCATTGCCCACAGGCGGAGTGGTATCATCCTTTTCACAACCGCCAAACAGAAAGAAAATAAATACTGATAGCAGGAACATTAGATGATGTTTCATAGCCCGAAGTTTATGGTTTGGTTCCGTTACAGTGCTTTCCTCAACAATTTTCTGAAGTTCTTGATACGATGAAATGTCAGGTAGTTGGCATCATGAAAATTATGCGCCCCTCCCCATTCATCGTCATAAGCAGTACGTGATACATAAATAATATCCTTACCGTCAAATTGCCAGTCGATGTATTGGAAACCGTGTTTTTCCACATCCGGGTGCTGAAGCAATATTTTGTGCACACTCCAGCTCTTCAAATCCCGGGAACTCTTAAGTACCAGTGTATTCCTCACACTACCGGCATCACGGTGAGCGTAAACATCTTTTATAAGGTTGGCCAGTGTAAAATAATGTCCGCTTTTTTCATCATACCGGATTGAGAATTTTTTGGCACCGCCAACAAAGTCCATAAAACCGGCAGCAGGATCAAAAGTAACCTTCAAACCGTCATCACTGACATTCACCACCGCTGCCATATCACGGCCCTTTTCCGAGGTGGCCACCCGCAGAATGTTCACCATCTTTCCTTGCGTGGTAACAACCACATTGCCTTCCAGCCATCCGCGAAAGTTTCCATCCAGGTAAGTAGAATCGTAGGGCAGGCCATTGCTTGCGGTCCAGATAGTCGCATCTAAAAGATCTGCATCCACAGGGGCGGAAATGACCATGGCACTGAAACGCTTGCCCCATGCCTTATCAGGCGACGAAGCATTTTCAAGCGCACGCCAGAGCCTCCCGTTATGCTCGATAACAGGCACGGGCGCCGTATGATATTCACCGGGGAGCAGCAAACCGTTCCGGTCATCGGTTGGATTGCTCCATGTTTTTCCTCCGTCTGTTGAACGCCTGATGATAAAGTTCCCGTAGTGTTTCCAGGTGCCCATGATATACAATGCATCCTGATGTACAAAAAGATTGGACCAGAACTGACCATGGATCTCTGAGATCTTCTCCCACGATTTCCCTTTATCTGTTGATTTAAAAACAGCCGTTAATGCCTGCTCATGTTCCGTGGAACCGGCACCGAAGTAATCATGTGAAGCGATATAATCCCCGTTGGGGAGAATGCATATACTGGGCGAACCAACGTAAGTTTTTGTTGATGCCGGGATATGATCCACCACCACACCTGGCACTTTTTTCGACTGGGCCTGTACATAAACAGACAACAGCAGGAATAAGATGATGGCACCATCAGATATTCGTATTTTTTTCACTTGTTTAAATTTTTTTGATTTTCCGGTTAAAATTGAAGATTGATCCCTTCGGGTTTCCCCGACTCCAGCGATCTGTGTATGGCATCCAGAATGGCAGTGCTTCTCAGGCCCTCTCTGGCATTGACCACGGTATCCGTATTATTTTTACAAGCATTAACAAAGGACCTGACAGAAGAAGGCATGGCTCCCACCCACTCATCAAATACTTTGTAGTTCAGAAATGTCCTCGGACAGGTGAATTTTTCTTCCAGGATCGCATCAATAGCCTCATCCTTTCTGTTAATATGGGTGGTTCCCTTTGTGCCAATTACTTCCATGAATGAATCGGGCATATAGGGACTGGCTTCAGGATATATCCAGGCCGATTCAAAAGTTGCGAACTGTCCCTGTTCAAAGGTGACCAGCGACTGTATCCCGTCATAGGTATCCATGCCCCTTGCTTTCAGGACCCTTTTAATCCCCCTGGAATACACTTCAGTCGGGTTGGCGTCAAACCACCATACCATCAGATCGATATCATGGGAATTCATAAACCAGGCCGGAGAACTGTCCTTTGCCCATGACGCAAGCATGCTTGTAGGCACAGAAATGGGATTATTTTTCCTGGCAAAACCGATAAGCGGATCTCCAAGCTGACCTTCCTCAATCATTGATCTTACCTTATGATAGGGTGCCAGCCAGCGGTGATTGAAATTTACCTGGAACTTTTTACCTGTTTGCTGTACCTCTTTATAAATCTCCTCAGCATCCTCCTGTTTTGTGGTCATTGGCTTTTCAACCAGTACATGGCATCCTGCCTGCATGGCATCAATGCAGGCGTCCCTGTGATACTGGTCGGGTGTGGCAACATAGACTGCATCAAGATCTTCTTTGTCAAGCATATCCTGATAATGCGCATAGGTTGAAGAGAGATTAAACTCGGCAGCCGCTTCTTTCAGAGAGGTAGCAGAGATATCTGCCAGCGCAGTAACTTCAACACCTTCAGCCAGTTGAAGTATTCTACCTCCGGCTTTTCCCATAATACCTGTTCCGATAATTCCAAATTTGAATGACATAATTTATAGTTTTTTGTAACTGTTTTGCAACTCTCTAAAGTAGAAAAATCTGCCGGTTATCCCCAGGTAATTTGCTGTTTTTAGTGCAT
>JANTFK010000356.1 GCA_024763595.1 Bacteroidales bacterium
GGGAAAGCGACCGTCGGGTGCCAGGAACTGGCTTCCCTTGATGTCGGCTCCCAGTGGTTCCAGTACCTTTCCGGCAAAGAACCCACCTGCACCGTTACCTGCATCCACGATGATCTTCATCCCCTTCAGGGGTGTGTCATGGTGATCCGGGTCATTGACCCCGCGACGGATGATATCCACCAGATGGGCGGCATATTTTGAGATAAAATCAATCTTCCGGACGCTCCCGGGGGTATCGGAGGAGGTGAATTTGCCAATAGAAGCGATCTTCAGCAGGTCATGGATGTTATTTTTATCAAATCCGCCCTTTTCAGTAAAGAACTTCATGCCGTTGCGGTTAAAGGGCAGGTGGCTGGCTGTTAGCATCACACCGCCCTCCACAGCCAGGTCAGGATCGATGGTGGTCATGAACATGGCAGGAGTGGAGGCCAGTCCGCAATCCACCACATCAAAACCTGCACCGGTGAGTCCGGCCATGAAAGCCTCTTTCAGTTTCGCTCCGGATATCCTGGAATCGGTTCCCACGGCAACTTTGTGGGCTCTGTCTTCGCCATGGAGGATGTCACCACCTTTGCGGATCAGCCATGTAGCAAATGCCCGGCCCAGTGTTTCTGCCACCCCGGGAGTAAGGTTCACTTTCTCTCCGGGAATTCCCTCTAATGCTACCCCCCGGATGTCAGATCCGTTCTGTAACTTTTTCCACGCTTCAAATTTCATGGTGTTAATTTAATGCTCTTACAGCAGGTTTTGATGCGAAAGCCACCTCCTTTAGGGGAGGAACCGGATCAGGAGAGGAATTTTTTACGTAAATCCTCAATCTGATCGTTGTTGATGGGGACCAGTTTACCCAGCGGATGATGTTCATATTGGGAAGCTTCCTGACAATACTGAAGGAAACCAGTGCGGGCGGATGAGCATGGATCACAGCTGTAAGGTCCGGTCTTGTTTCATAGATTGCCTTGTGAAAGGGAAACTCTGAGGAGGGTTTGTAATGACCCAGGATGGTTCCATCCGGTTTCACACAGACAATGTCTTTTCGCTGTAAGGTGCCTTTATCAATGGCACTGGGGGTTACCCAGATATTTCCCTCATCGTCCTTTATGGAGATATTTCCCCCCGATGTGGCGGTGAGTCCGGCATTGTAGATCCGTTTGATTATTTCTGTGATCTGGTCACGGGGATGTTGCAGTACGGTATCCAGTTTTTCCATGATCAGGTGTTTAAGCGGTTATAAGTTTAGGATCACCTGTAAAGTGTTGTAATCCAAGATTTATAGCGGGATCAAATCCTGGCTCAATACTTTTCCAAAGGATCATTGCTGCACCCATGGATGTTGCATTGGACACTTCAGAGGTATACACATTTTTATGGGGGAACCGGCTGGCCATCAGTTTCAGGAAGATGGGATTCCTGGCAAACCCGCCGCTGATATACATGTTTTTTGTCCGGTCATCTTCACCCGTAATCAAACCGATCGATTCAACCGTAAGGTCCACCAGGTCTGTTACCAGTTGGTGATAGGCTTCCTCAAAACTGTCAAAGGTTTCTTTTCCCACCGACTCATCCACATAATCATCCGGGATCCCGGTCTTGAAGAAAACCCTTTCTCCAAGGCTCTTCCTGTGGAGCGAACGGATGAAATCCTTATTCAGGGTCACCTGTTTATAAGCATTATCTGTTACACCATATATGCTATTCAGGCGTTTCACATTCACATCGTGAATACGCCCCATAAAGAGCCTGGAGGATTTTACCGGTTTTTGCTGTATGCTCATATAGGCGAGACAATCCTTTTGCAGCTGTTCCGGGGTAAGGGGCTCTGCATTAAAAGGATTCATGGAGATGCACCATGTCCCCGTGGAAACAAGGATAAATGCTTCACCGGAGTTCATGAAATAGGGTACCAGCGATGAAGAGCTATCGTGGATCCCTATTCCCACCGGGATCTCTTTTCTGGATTTTTGGGTAGGATAGGTGGTCTCAACGGACAACGGGACAGGCAATGTATCGCCCAGCTGTTTTGTCCAGGGGTGATAAGCCATCCTGTCAAAATCCCAAAGGGCCGTATGACAACCAATTGAGGTATGTTCCGAAGCGATCTCCCCGGTGAGCAGAAAGGAGAGGTATTGTGGAAAATGGAGAATGGTTTTTACCTTGTTGAATATTTCGGGCTTTTTTTCTTTCAGCCAGAGGGCCTGGAAACCCGAATTCAGCATACCCAGGGCAGGGGAGGCTGTATTCCTGCAAAATTCGGCTTCTCCTCCATACGCTCTGTATAGCGGTCCGGTGATCCCTTCCGGCATAGGCTTCAGGTAATTGTATACCGGAGTAAGACGGTTCCCGTGGCTATCCAGATAGATCAGGGTGGCTCCGTAGGTGGTGAAATTTATTCCACGAACATGATAGTTGTCATCATTAATAAACCTGTTGCATCCATCCAGTATCCACGATTCGATCTGTTCAATGTCATCACATGCAAAATCGTCATCATCAAGAATCTCTTCAAAGATGACCTCCTCTTCATGCAGGATTTCCAGGGATTTATCAAATAACAACATTTTCTTATTGGTTTTTCCAATGTCGAAAACAAGTACAACCTCTATACGCATCATCTCATTTTTTAAAAAGACAGCGGCATGGACCCGGATCCTGCCGCTGTCTTCATCTAACTAAAATTACTACAACTTATGAAAACTACTACTTACGATCTTTTACTGAGAACATCTTTTTCATACTGTTGAATCTCAGTGATAAAATCCTGTGCGACAGGAACATCATTTCTCAGGCAGTAATAATCCCATACTGCACCGAAAGGCTTGGTCTTTAACAATTCGAGGATCGCCAGCCGCTCAAAGAAATTCCTGTTCTCTTCATATTTCAGTAACATCTCCCTGGGTTCCAGCAAGGCAAACAGCATAGCCTGCTGGGCTGCCCTGGTTCCCACCACATAGGCTCCGATCCGGTTGATGGAGGCATCAAAGTAATCCAGTCCCATATGTACCCGGTCAAGCGCACCGGCCCTGACGATCTCCTGGGCAATCAACAGCGTATCATCATTCAGTGTAACTACATGATCGCTGTCCCAGCGAATGGGTCTGGTGACATGGAGCAGAATCTCCGGTACAAACAGCAATGCGGACGAGATCTTGTCCCCAATCTGTTCGGTGGGGTGAAAGTGACCGCTATCCAGGCAGATTAGTTTCTGGTTGGCCACTGCGTAGCCCAGGTAGAATTCAGAATTACCTACGGTCATCGCTTCCAGCCCGATGCCGAAAAGTTTGCTTTCAATGGCATCTTTCAGATGCGCTGCAGGGAATTCCTCCCCGAAGATCTCATCCAGAGAGTCTTTTAAAATAGCTCTGTGCGTATAGCGGTCAACAGGCAGGTCCTTGGAGCCATCCTGGATCCAGATATTATGAATGCTGGGGCTGCCCAGTTGTTTGCCCATTTCAGCACCGATAACCCGGCATCTTTTGGTATGCTCGATCCAGAAGTCGCGAATACCTTTATCCTTGTGTGAGAGGGTCAGGTCATCTGCCGCTTTGGGATGGGAGAACATACTGCTGTTAAAGTCCATTCCTATTCCAAGCCCTTTGGCCCAATCGATCCAGCTCTGGAAATGTTTTACCTCGATCTGATCCCTGTCCACCTTTTCTCCCTTGAAATCTCCGTAAATGGCATGCAGGTTCAGCCGTTGTTTCCCGGGGATCAGTTCCATGGACTTCTCCACGTCCATCCGGTGTTCTTCGATGTTCCGGGCCTTCCCGGGATAGTTACCGGTGGCCTGTATGCCACCTCCGGAAAGTTCCGCATCGGGTGTCTCAAATCCTCCCACATCATCTGCCTGCCAGCAATGTAACGATATGGGGAAATTATCCAGTTGTGTTATGGCAGCTTCAACATCCACCCCGATACGGGCGTATTCCTCTTTTGCTGCTTCAAAAGCTTTTGTTACTGTTTCTGATTTAGTCATATAGCATTAAATTTATTGTTTATTCCATGTAAAAGACCTCTTCCAGCGGAGTTGTTACAGGAGAGTTGTCCGGA
>JANTFK010000357.1 GCA_024763595.1 Bacteroidales bacterium
CTTTAATAATCGCACGATATCTTTCAATATCTTTTTCTTTCAAATAATCGAGCAATTTCCGCCTCTTCCCGACTAATTTAAGCAGTGCCCTCTGTGTGCTGTAGTCTTTTTTACTGGTCAGCAAATGCTGGGTCAGGTGATTGATCCTGGTGGTAAAAATTGCAATCTGGCCTTCGGCTGAACCTGTATCAGCCTCGGATTTGCCATACTTCTTGAAGATCTCTTTCTTCTTCTCCGTTGTTAAGTACATCCTTGTTTTTCCTACGTTATATAATCTGTTTCAATTTTCGACTTGCAAAGGTATTTATTTTTTTTGATTTAGCAATCAAAGTCCTGTGCCATTTGTTGTAAGGGTTGAGACCAGATTTTTAATCTGCTGCCTGGTACCCAGTGCGAAAAGCTTATCGGAAGAAATAAGGGTGGTTTCGGGCGTTGGATTGATCACATAAGAGTTGTCTGCTCTTTTCATGCCAATGATATTGGCCCCCGAGGTATTCCTGATATCAAGCTCATAAATGGACTTTCCTGCGAAACTTGAAGCAAGGTTTTCACATGAGATCTCCTCCAGGACCACGCTGTCCATTCGCTGTAGCATGATGATCTCCAGGAATTCAACGATATCGGGCTGGGCAACCAGCTTTGCCATCCGCTGTCCTCCGATCTTATCGGGCATGATCACATTGGTGGCACCCGCCCTTTTCAGTTTCACATCGGCATTATCCATGGATGCCCTGGAGATGATCTTAATAGAGGGATTGAGCTCTTTTGCAGAAAGTACTACAAAAAGGTTATCTGCATCTTCCGGGAGGGTGGAGATCAGTGCAGTTGCACTGGCCACATTGGCCTGTTTCAGTACCTCCTCATCATCTGCATCGCCCTCCACGTACAGCAACCCTGGTGTCTCCCTGAGACCCTGTACAATTTCCGGATTCTTTTCAATGATCACAGTGGGGACATTGTGTGCCATCAGTTCGATGGCTGCCTGTTTTCCGTTGCGGCCATATCCACAGATGACTACATGACCCGAGATCTTGTCAATTTTTCTTTTCACTTTGGAGTCTTTATATGTGTTTCTGAAAACGCCTTCAATAATATAACGGGTAAAGGTGGTTACCGCATATAGAAAAATTCCGATGGAGACAACCACCAGGATGGAGGTAAACCACATTCCCCGGTTATCCAGCTGGTGTACTTCTTCAAAACCTACAGTAGTGATGGTGATGATGGTTTGGTACACTGCTTCGGAAGGGGTGAACCCCAGGATAGAATATCCTATGGTGCCGGTTACAATGATGATAATCAGCAGCCCCAGGGTGAAATATGCATGCTTCAGACTATTGTTCTTCATGGCAAAAAGCATGAACTATTTTTATTCCTATCTGACAATCCAGGCATCGTTTTTGTTTGCAATATACATGATGTAATTCGATCAGGGCCTGACTTTCCAAGGCATTGTCCGGTTTGATCCCAAATTTTTGCCACTTTCTGATGATATGGTTCGATTCTGCACTCAAACTCCCCAGGATCTCTGCGGAATGTAATCCGGACAGGGGCGGACGGTTGTTCTCTTCGAGCAGGCGTAAGAAAGGAATGATAGCATTGATGATCAGGGTATGAATAAATTGTTGGCCCGGGTATTTCGGTTGAAAAGGTGAACTTTTTCCAAAAAGGTAGTGGGTATCCCAGTAATCCCTGGCTTTTATCCGGAATATCTGTTCCAGTTCCGTTACCGACTTTACAGAAAGAATCGATCCTGTCAATGGCAGATAAGTATGTAACATGGCAGCGAACTGTGAAAGTCTCAGGGTAGGAAAGGAAGCCGGCCTGATTCTGAGGAATTTCCATATATGTGGAGGTAGCGGTCTCCCTTGGAGCTCTCTTTTCAGCAATTCATAGCCTTCTGTCAGACTGGCAGCATAGTATCCGTAAGTGCCCTGCAGCGGCAGTAACCCTGAATGCCCGAAAAACAGGCTTTCCAGAAGAGCCTGATTGTCCCGGATATTGTATAGCAGGTCATAGGGTACCCCTGCGATCAGCCACTCGAAAGGGAGGGTGTTGACGGGTAACCCGAATCCGTATGCCAGTACCTGGAGCAGTGCCTGCTCCCGGTTTTGACGATATTGGGTAACTATTTTCACCAGGTGACCCGTTTTCCTGGCAAGACGCCGGGCGGAGATGATGTGTAGCCAGCTTTTAATTTCAGCGGAATCTATCTTCCTGATATAGGGATCGCAGGGTAACCAGCTCTTGTTCTCTTTTAGCGAAATATACCGCGAAGTCAGGGTCTCAGGATCGTACAGGACCAGGGTCGGGATCCGCCGCTCCTTGCTGTTGTAAACATCTGTATCGAAGACGCTCACCACATGAAGGATCACATTATCATAGGCGGGATCCAGCTGGTGCCCGTGTTTGTTCCAGCCCGATGCAAGAACATGCATCTCCACATTTCCGGCCCAGATCAGGTTGCCGGTTTTTATCGTGGCAGCAAAGAAATCGGGACCGGCATGGAGGTTTTGTTCTCCGGGCCTGATAATCTCCAGTTCCGTACCGCAGGTTGTTTTGAGCTTTTGACCCGGGAACAGGGAACATCTCCATATGAAATGCAGGATTTCTTCGCTAACCATCAATGATTAATGTGCCAGCTATCCGGTTATCGACGCTACAAGCTGTGACGCTCTTAAAATGAATAGGCAAGTCCGGCTGTTAATTCCAGCGTCCGGATGAAAAAATCGGAAGTTACCATGGGTATATCCTCAGCCACGTTCCGGAACAACTCAAATTGATAATCAAACCTGGCCCTGGACTGATAATAATCCACACCCAGTTTCAGGGCGATTCCAGCATTCAGCATGTACCTTAAGCCCCCGCCTGCAGCGTATCCAAAAGCAAGTTTATTCTTGCTGGTCTGGGAATATATCTCTACGCCCGGATAGGAAATTCTCAGTTCCTGGTCGGGGGATTTCAGAACGCTTAACCCGGCCAGTGCCCTGAAGTCAAAATAGAGCTTCTGGCTGGCACGAATAGAAAAGTGAGGCCCCATGAACAGGTTAATATAGTTCCAGAACCCGGATCCATAAATGATGGAGGCATCCTCAAGAATATCAATAACCGATGAGGCATTCTCTACAATGTAGGTGATCAGATCGTTCAACAGTGAGTCCCGCAAGGCATAATTGGAGCCAAAAGAGAAAGAACCCCCGATCCCAAAATAGGATACGGGGAAGTACCCGGCATCAAATTTGATTGCGCCACCGGTTCTGGCATAACCACTTGCAGCCAGGTTGTTTGTCCTGCCGTAATCACCCTGGGGAAGGGCGGCACCAAAGGATATGCTTGCAAAATTTTGCTGTGCATAAACAGGCATTGCTATAAATGCCATAAATATTATGAAGATCCTTGCGAGTCGTATCATTTTCTCTCTGTTTCCTTCTGTTTCCCTCAAAAGTATAAAAACATCTCTATTATTCCTGTCTGGTTGGTTTCAGACTTTCAGAAGGGCTCTCTTAAAGGGCATGGTCATACACCGGGCCCCGCCTCCGCCCCGGGAGAGTTCCGTTCCATCAATGGTGATTACATATTTTGTTGTTTCGGAAAGTAAACTCTTTCCATCCACCACATCCCTGGCTTTGACAATCTCGTACCCCGACTGTTGCAGGTTTTCCAGGGTATACACATTCCTGTTGTAGCAGATCACTTTACCCGGAGCCAGTGCAAACAGGTTTGCACCGCTGTGCCACTGCTCACGCTCCTGGATCATCACTTCCTTTTTACCTCCGCAGAAAGATGGTTTCAGATCCATTCCCAGGGTGTTCAAAGCCTTTACCAGGCTTTCCACATTTTTGATGGAGACTACCTGCCCGTTGTCTATATCGATCTGGATGGTCTGGTACTTATTGGATTTTAAAATAAGAGGTTCATAAACCATGCAGGAATCACGGTCAAGCAAAGTAAATGTCATATCCAGGTGAATGAAAGATTCAGGCGAAGATGGCAGTTCCTGAACCAGGAGATGGTGCGTTTGTTTTTTTTCCGAACACATCCTGATC
>JANTFK010000358.1 GCA_024763595.1 Bacteroidales bacterium
TATTAAGGAATATTTCCGGACACATCCGGAGGCAACATCTTATTCCCTGGGCATGAATGACAGCGACCATTTCTGTCAATGTGACAGATGTCTGGAGAAAGAAGGACCTGAGAAAAATTTCCTCGGCCACCGGAATTACGCTGATATCTATTTTGAATGGGCTAATAAGGTTGTGGAAGGCGTTCTCGAAACGTATCCGGACAAGTGGTTCGGCACACTGGCTTACTGGAGTCTTGCGGAGCCACCCAGAACGGTAAAAGTGCATCCCAGGATCATTCCATATTTAACGTATGGCCGTATACGCTGGTTCGATCCTGAACTGGAGGCCCAGGGACACCAGATTACCGAATGGTGGAGGTCCGTGTCGCCAACCCTCGGCTGGTATGACTATATCTATGGGTCACCGTATATGGTACCAAGAGTTTTTTTCCACCAGATGGCGGATTATCTTCGTTATAGTTCTGAAACCGGTGTCGGGGCGTACTATGGAGAGATCTACTACAACTGGGGAGAAGGCCCTAAGGAATATCTGACTCTCAAGCTTTTATGGGATCCGGATATAGATGTCGATGCTGAACTCAATGACTGGTATGTACATGCTGTGGGGAAAGATGCCGCCCCGGAACTCAAAGCATATTATGATCACTGGGAACAGTTCTGGACCAGCCGGATCAGGGAGTCAGACTGGTATTCAAAGGAAAATACATGGATGCAATTTAATCATCCCGGTTATTTTGACATCGTTACTGAAGATGATATTGCATTAAGTCGAAAATGGCTCGAAGCTGCGGTAGCAAAAGCAGTAACCGAAAATCAGAAGAAACGGGCTGGAATTCTGCTCAGGGCATTTGAATATTACGAAGCATCGGCCTATACATTTATCGATGAAATCAAAGCATATACAATACCGGTATCCTCCGGGGAAGCAGCTGTCGGAATGCTTGAAACAGTTGAGCGTTACGGCAGCATGAAAGAAAAACACCGGGAACTGGAGGAAGCCTTTGAATCTGATCCTGTTCTGCATATACCCAATAAATCAGACAGGTACCGTCAAACTACTGGTGACAGGTGGGGATGCTATCCGTTATGGGCCACATATGAATGGGCTCATGATAGTACAGTAAGTGCCCGGGTGGATGAATTAACCTCATCACCGGTTAAAAATGTTCGGTCTCACGCACAGCTGATGCAGGCAGTTTTAAACGGAACTGCATTGCCTCTTACGGATAATGCCTCTTTTTCCACGAATCATGCATCGTGGGATATTATTGCAAATGAGACAGAAACAGTAAAATGGATCAATGCCGGGGGTCATGCATCACGTGGTGCACTGTTGGTATCTTCACCTGACAGGTTTAAAATTGAACAAACTGTTCCGCTTTCTGAAAACCCGCATCTCTATACGGCGCTCGCGTTTGTAAAGCTGACCGGACCGGATAATGTGAAAGGAACGGCTGAACTTGTGTTGTCTGTGATTGACAAGCGGGATATGGATTTCGTGGTCGATGAATGGAGTGTCACAAAGAACTGGATGAAATCATCGATCAGGATTCAAAAGGGTATCTGGACACCAATTGCCACTACCATTGATGTGTCTGAAATAAAGGCGGATCTGCCACCAGATTCCCTGACTGTTCAACTCAGCTTGAATGGATTCGATGAAGGAAGTGATATCATAATTGATGATGTGGGTATATATGCTCACTGAAAAGAAGTACTCAATAAACAAATACAAAGATCATGGGAAGCATCTTGTTGTCTGTAGCCGGTTTTTTTATTATTTCATGGAATGTCTGCACCTCTCCTGAAGTAACTTTTAAGGTCATTGGTAAGGAACCGCAATCCGGTCTGTACAAAACAGACCGTCGCATGCTTGTCGGGCCATGGGTCCGCCAGCCGGAGGAATACCAGGGTTATAATGGTTTCGTAGGCTGGCCCGGTATCACCCGCCTGAAATCGGGCAGGTGGCTTTTGACTTTCAGTTCCGGTTACTGGCATGCAAGCCCGCCCCTGAATCATGATATTCTTAAAGATCCGGAATGCCGCAAAAAATTTGATGAATGGCACGAAATCGGCATGCCTTTTATTGATGCACCCCGGGGAGGCAGGACTCACGTTATGCACTCTGACGATAACGGAAAAACCTGGTCCGATCCCAAAATGCTGGTTGATACGGAATATGATGACCGTCACTCCACGATACTTGAACTGGATGATGGAACGTTGCTTTGCACTTTCTTTACATACCGCTTTCCGGGGGTTGCCCATGCAGCATATATACTTTCTCATGACCAGGGACAAACCTGGTCCGATCCGGTGAAATTACCGGGGGATGCGGCAGCTTTCGGTAGCGGTTCTGCCATCCGGCTTTTGGATGGTAGTATTGTTGTGGCAGCTGACCAGGATTCACCAAAAAAGGGGATTGCTATCCTGCGTTCAACAGACCGGGGTGAAACTTTTAAACTGGCTTCGGCAGTTGAAACGGATCACCCACAATACGAACCATCCATTGCCCAGCTGAAGAACGGCCAACTGGTTCTGATTACACGCCCTGAAGGGGATATTTACTGGTCAAAAGACAACGGCAAAACCTGGACCCCTCCTGCGTCCACTGGAGTACAACTTTTTGATCCGCACCTTGTTGTGATGCCCAATGGGGTGCTGGCATGTTTTCACGGTTCCTATAAAGGAGGCGGACTCCGCGTGATGCTCAGTCCTGATAACGGACACACCTGGCACGGGCCGGAAAAACAAATCGGTTACGCTGTAGATCCATCTGTATATGGCTACTCCCATCCCATGCTCATGCCCGATGGAACAATTTTTCTTGTCTATATTCATACGGGTGGACATAAACCCGCCGATGCCCGTACCCAGGCACTTTGGGCCTTGCGAATACGGATCAATGAGAATGCTGAGGGAATTGAAATTTTACCTGCACCATCCGAACAAAAATGAAAGGCTTGAAGATCCTGTTAGTTTTATTCGTTACATCCGTTATCTGGAGTAACAAGACTCAATCCCAATCGGTGGCAACTCCTTCATTTGAGAATGATCACGCTGGCGAGCTACAGATTATCATCAATCAGCAGGATGATCCACTGGTTGTTTTTGCAGCTGAAGAATTACAACGCTATACACGAATTTTATTCGGATTTACACCACCTCTATATCGAAAAGGAACAAAACACGGGAATGCAAAGACCAGTATTGTACTTGGAGGCAAGGTTGATCCCTCACTTTCCGAGCAGGGATATACCATTCGCCGGATCCGGTATGAAGGCAAGCCTGCTCTGATAATCATCGCCGGATCGGCACGTGCAACTTTATGGGCTGCGTATGAAGTGATATCCGGCTGGGGCGTGCACTATCTGGTTCAGGGAGATGTCTTTCCCGATGACGCAGGATCTTATCATCTGCCCGATCTGGACATCAAACGTGAACCGGCTTTTCCGCGCCGTGAATTTCGCGTGGTCAATGCCATCGCAAATACAACTGTATTCTGGAGCCTGGATCAGCACAAAAAGCTTTTGGACCAATTGGTAAAGTTGAGGTTTTCCGGTATAGTTATATCAACGTGGGCGCATCAGCCCTGGGCACACTATTCGTTTCATGGTATCGAACGCGGGAGCAATGGCCTTTGTTTCGGATGGAAACACAGGATCCATGAGGAGATGGTCGGGCGTAAGCTGTTCGGTAATTGTGATTTTTATACCAATCCTGATTTTCAGGGTGCCAACACATATGAAGATCGTTTGCTTTGTGGCAGACAGTTTATGCACGGACTCATTGACGCCGCTCATGAACGGGGATTGGAAGTGACCTATGCTCATCCGCTATCCAATTTCCCTGAGGAATTTACCGCGAAATTACCGGAGCTTTCTGAAGCAGCGGGTGTCAATCTTCCAGACGAAGCTGTCTCCCAGGAAAAGTTTTCCCGCCATGGCCTGACAAGTATTGGTGGTAATCCGGAAGCGATGCAATATTGTTCGCCCCTGAACCCGGTATTCGTGGATCTGGTAGAAACTGCCTTTGTGGCCCATA
>JANTFK010000359.1 GCA_024763595.1 Bacteroidales bacterium
TGCTCACCTTACCATGACTCGAACAAGTGCGGCCCTGGCCTCGGCTTTCGCAAAAATTTTAATCCCGCTGCGCGGGATAAATGGTCAAATTGACAAATTGTCAAATCCTCCCACATGCCATACCCCCTAATCCCCAACGCAACGGACAGAGAACCCGTAATTCTTGTAGTAGTAATTGAGCCGGAGCACATCCGCGCCATCGTAGCTCAGGCCCCGGTACCAGGCGTACGACGCAGCGTCCTCCGTAGCCGTCCAGAAGTCGGCGTAGTAGCCGAGGTTGATGAACGACCCACCGTCGTAGCGGAGGCCGCCCGGCAGGGCCGTGAAACCACTCTCATTGGTAGCCCCGATATTTGGATCGTACCAATGTGTTGTTCCCGCCTCTTTCAGTTTGCCTCCTTCATCACTCCCCCGCCAACCTATATCATCTGCCTCTGCCTGGCTCATCCCCAGATACATCTCAAGCTCTTTCCACTCCTCATCACTTGGCAAATGCCAGCCAGAAGGACAAACACCCTGAATACCACTTGGATTAGAACTACTGCTGCCTGCGCCATTCATCGCTGCTGCCCAGGTATATAATCCTCCATAAGTATCTCTGTTAGATGTACTGTTGTCATACCAGGAGTAGGCTTTATCGGTTGTGGTCAGGGCATTCCATGCCGAAGTATCCTCAACCAAGGGAATAGTCGACCCATCTGCATATCGGGTGGTTTTTAGGTTCTCTGCCATCCAGGTTTGAGAGCCAATTAAAACAGTTGGATAAATATTGCCATCATAGTCGGTAACTGAGCCATACCACGTTTTAAAGTTCATCTCATCTCCGTAAGCAGTACCGACACTATTGGTCGCATAAGCCCTGACATAATAGGTTGTGACGGAGCTCAACCCTGTCAATGAACTTGTAAAACTGCCCGTTCCGTTCCCGTCGGTTGTTTTGCTGTTGGAAATCGTGGGATTTTGGGAGATACTCCAGCATACCCCACGGGCAGTTACGGTCGAACCGCCGTCATCTGTCACACTACCCCCGCTCCGGGCAGAGGTCTCAGTGATACTACTGATAGCGGTGGTGGTAACTGTCGGCAGGTTCAAAGGACACGCTCCCGACTTAAAACTAACCTGTGTGCCATATCCAGTGCCTGCGGAATTGATAGCGTACGCACGAACGTAATAGGTAGTCCCGCAGGATAAACCGGTCATGGAACTTGTAAAACTGCCCACATCGCTCCCGTCAGTTGTTTTGCTGTTGGAAATCGTGGGATTTTGGGAGGTACTCCAGCATACCCCACGGGCAGTTACGGTCGAACCGCCGTCATCTGTCACACTACCCCCGCTCTGGGCAGAGGTCTCAGTGATACCTGATATGGAGGATGTTGTTAAGGTGGGAATTGATGGTGAGAGGGTCGTAAATTGCTTTTCATCTCCGTAAACAGTTCCATTGTCATCAGTGGCGTATGCACGCACATTGTAGGTGGTACCCGCTGATAAACCGGAAAGTGTCTCGCTGAACTTTCCGGTGGTGGATTTTGATCCGAGTTGCACCCTGGTTTCTACCTGGATGGTCGGATTCTGAACTTTGGACCAGACAAATCCATGTTCAGTGGCACCCCCTTTGCCCAAATGGATGATTGTACCCGTTGCAGAACAGGAGATGGCAGAAATGCCGGATATCCCATCGGTTTTTACAAGCAGCAGGGGGTCGGGCTCAAAACGCTCACATGTGTGGATAATCAGCAATAAAAACCACATTACCGTTAAAACGGAGCGGGTTGCAGAGGTTGATCTTTTTTTCAATGGGTTCATGCGTTCTGTTCGGCCGGTTATCTCTTTTTAAGGAAAATAAAATCACCCCCTTCATCCCCCACATTCTGGATCTCTCCATACTGTGGAATGGCATCACTGTTGTTGATCACTGCAATCCTGAAACTGCTGAACAGCTGCTCGGATGAGAGGTAGGTCTCCTCATTCTCATCCAGCCTTTCGATCAGATACCTGATAAAAGAACTCCGGTCGGGGACCTCCGTGAGTGTCCCGCTTGTCATTGCTTTCCGGCTCTGCAGACCGTAGAGAATTTCATAAGCTTTATTATGGTTTGGGAAGACTGACCTGGATTTAAAGATCGAACCCGCAAAACAGGCATCGGTAATCAAAAGGGTGTGTTTGGAGTCAATCGCTTTCAGGTAATCCACCAAAGTACTGTTGCGAAACCAGTTTGCCGTAGTTGTCAGGTCCGCATCAGAGGGCAACCAATAACCAATGTTCGCCTTTTCATCCCACGTCCCATGACCTGCATAGAAAATAAGCACATTGTCATTGGGAGTAACCTTACCGGCCAGGTTATCAAGGGCGAAAATCAATTTATTCCGCCCGGGATTCCTGAGAAACGTCACATTGTTGCTTTGAAATGAATAGCTCTTAATTAAGGTATTGTATAATTTTTCAGCATCTTTAACAGGATTTTCAAGATCGGGTAAATTCGGATCATTATACCTGCCAATGCCAATAATAAGTCCGTAATAAGTTGACTCTTCCGCTATCCTATCAGCAAGTGTCACTACGGGGGGAGTGTACTCAATAGTGATATACTGCTCCTGCATGTTTCTGTTTTCATCCATGGCTACCAGCCTGATCCGGTTTTCTCCCGGTGATAATTTCAGGCGGGTGGAAAATATTCCCGTTTCATTCACGGTCCTGACCTCTGCGTTGATCGATATAAACCTGATCCTGCTCTGATCGGTCACCTCACCGATCAGGTCGATCTCCTCTGCTTCAGTCTGATAGTTGGCACCCTCACTGATGTCCGGGGTCAGGATATTGATTTCGGGCGGGCGGGTGTCCGGGAGCACTGTGGGCTCCTCTACGGGCAAATTATTCATATGGAACTTCACCGTATTGCTTTTCACCTGCTGGCAATGTACAGACCCGTATCCTAACAGGAGCAACAGGATCAATGTCATTCTTAAAGGTCTCATATCTGAGTCGGTTTCATATTTTGCAACATTAAAAACTGTAACTGAATCCAACCAGCGGAACTTTCAGGCGGGGATCAAAACCAGTCCTGAAGGAAAGCCCCTTCACCTCCCCGTACAACGGTCTTTTGCCAATCTCAGATGTTCCGGTTACCGTCCAGATCAGATCAACCACCCATATTCCAATGGCACTGTATGCCAGTGCCTCTGAAATATTATCCTGACGGGCTGCCTCGGCCAGCATGGATGCTGCACCGTCGATTGTCTCTGCCATTTTAAAATCCTGGTAGGTGGCGATGGCCACCTTATTGAATACAATCGCCCCGGCAATGCAGCCATACCCGGCAACGCCCCTCAGCCAGTGCGGTTTCCCGGTTAAACGCGAGAGTCCCAGTCCGGGAAGCGCGAGTGACTGAAAGATCAGACCGGCCCGGCTAAACTCTTTTGCATAAACATTTTCCGGGATATCTTCCTTGACATGATCTTCCTTCATAAGATCATCCCGGCCGGTATGTTCTGCAGGGATACTTTCCTTGGGAGTGATGACAGGTTCGGGAGGGGAAACGCGTGTAGCAAAAAGCGTAATAAAGATATCTGCATCCAGGTAAATACTGTCTGCTTCCGGGTCCCAGGTGATCTTTTTGTTTTCTCCTCCACTTATACCTTCTCCAATATCCCCGGAAAGTGAATGGGTATTAACGCTCTTTCCATTGGCATCTGTAACCTGCAGGTTTACAATGAATTTATCAACAGGGCCGCTGTTGAGAATATCATAAGAGATGAGAAGCCTGTTGTCCTTCATCTCCAGTCTGGGGTCAGACACCTGAATGGTCTGGGCATGGCTATAGCGACCGGAGAAAATAAAAGATATAACCACCAGGACTGCCAGTGCTTTTCCCATGATATGGTCCCTATTCAGTTGTGTCCGTAAATCAGTTATCTCCGGAGCAGTGAAACACTTCCGGGACAACCCGATAAAATTTAAATTTAGCAATTATTGAAAATTATCACAAATGATAAGGACTCCGGGCCTGTTAATCCCGTTGAGAAA
>JANTFK010000360.1 GCA_024763595.1 Bacteroidales bacterium
CAACCAGATGCAGCCCGGGAACGCGGAAGTGGTGGCTGAACGCCTTCATGGCATCTTGTCCCAAAAACGGAAACCACTGGATGACCGGTTGCAGGCTGCCCGGTTGGACATGAACGGGCACTGGGATATGGAAATCTCATTTCCAAGCAGCAAAAGCCTGCATAAACTGTTTATCGAGCAGGATGGCAACTGGATTCAGGGAAAGCACCAGACTGATTTTGAACTGTTAGATCTGATCGGTATGGTAGAAGGTGATGAGGTAAAAATGAAAAGCCATTACCATATACCGGGCGATTCGGTGGTTTATCTCTTTTCAGGCAGGATGGAAAATGAAAAATTAATTGGTTCAATCTATCTGGGTGAGTACCTTACCGCCACATTCACAGGCACACGGGTACCCTATACAAACAGGAGGAAGAAGATTACAATACCGGGCGGACCGCCCCTGGCCACATAGAACAGGATGAAAACAACTAAATTTCGTATACTCTTTTTTCTGGTTGCAGGCATCCCGGCGCTTTTGATGACCGGTTGCCATAGCTTCGGGCCGGGGGAGAGGACACTGAGCATATCTTTTACCATGAACGAGCGGGAAGAGTACCCCCGCTCAGATCAGCTGGTTATCTGGCTGGAGAAAGCCGATGGCACTTTTTTTAAAACACTGTTTGTGAGTGAATACCTTTCCTATGGGGGATTTAATGACCCTGATATCTGTCCGGACTGGTCCTCCGTGGCCAACTGGATGGAGGCCTCTGAGACGGAATTTGATGCGGTGACCGCTGCAACTCCGCAGGTGGGGCCTGTGCTGAAGGAGATTGTTCTATCGAAAGAGGAGTTGCCCAGGGGAGATTACATCCTCTTTCTGGAGGTACATCTCACAGCCGATTACAACGAGTTATATTCCGGGAAGATCCGGATCCCGCGAAGAGATGCTACTACGCCGCTGGAGGTATCCTACAGGCCAGAGCGATATCATGATGCAACTTACAATGTACTGTCCGATTTGCGTGTACATGTGCAATGATCACATCATGGCTCATCAATCAGGATCGCACAACAGTTTATATTGAACGATTATATGCATAATGTAAAACTTTATAGTTATGAAAAAAAAGAAGTCTGAATATTCACGCCGGCAATTCCTCTCAACCACGGCACTGGGAGCAGCAGCAGTTTCGTCACCTGTTGTGCTGGGAGCCTGTTCATCCCGGTCAGGCGGTGCACAACAGCCTGAAACAGCTGAGGAGCAGGAAAACAGAGAGAAACCGGAGGCAGTGATGCCTGAGGGTAAAATGCCAACCAGGATCCTTGGAAAGACAGGCCTTGCTGTTTCAATCCTTTCGTTTGGAGGGGGTTCACAGTTCCTGAAGAACAAAAACGGGGAGTGGGAGAAACATCTTGAGATGGCTGTAAACAGCGGTATAAACCTGTTTGATACCTCCCCCGATTATACCGTTGTCTCGCGAGGTGATGCGCAGGCTTTTACGAGTGAGGAGCGTTATGGCCAGGTCCTTCCAGCTTACCGGGACCGGATATTGATCTCTACCAAGATTAATGAGCGGGAAGCATCCCCGGCCCGGAAATCGGTGGAAGAGAGCCTGAAGCGGCTGCGGACCGATCATATAGATATTTTGATGCTCCATTCTGTAGATGAGAAAGACTCGGTTTCGGCCATTGAAAAGGGTGCATACCGCGAAATGGTGAAGATGAAAGAGGAAGGAATGGTTGGACATATCGGATTTTCGAGTATGGACAGTGCCCAGCGTTCAAAGGATTTGCTGGAAAACCTGGACTTTGATATGGCCCTGCTGGCCCTAAATCCCACCAGATGGGGTGATTATCCCGGTTTGGCATTCCCTGTTGCTGTTGAGAAAAATGTAGGGATCATTGCCATGAAGGTGGTGCGTGACATTGTGGGTGTGGCAGCCACTGCCGAAGAGTTGCTTGGTTATGCCTGGGATCAGGAGGGGGTTGCTTCAGCAGTGGTTGGCAACGTAGGTCTCGATATCCTGAAGCAGAATATCGGGCTGGCCTATTCCCGTGGTAAGAAGAACCTGGCATCTGTGGATAAGGATGAACTGGAAGCGCGGCTGGCTCCCTATGCGGGCCCACATGCATTGTGCTGGGCCAGGCCCGGTTACAGGGATGGGGGAATCGTTGTCTGACACCCTCTATCTGGTGCCGGCAGGTGCAGTTTCTTATTACAGTGTTTTTAGTTTTATCGTGTTGATTCCCGGGCTGAGTTTCACTGGTCCGGATGCGCTATCCGTTACCTTACCATGCAGGATGACCTGGCTGTGTTCCTCCGGATCCAGGCAGAAATCACCGGTCATACGGGAGGGGAGCTCGATGACAAAGAGCTGATTCTGGTCGTTTACCTGTTTGTATTTACAAATAATGGGCCCCTTTATGGTAGGCACTACGATGGAGCTGTTTGACAGGGTTCCCAATTGCGGTTTGATGCGGACCACCCCAAACCCGGGCGTTTTTGGCTGAATCCCCCACAAAAAGCGGGGAATGATGTTGGCGGGTGCGCTCCCCCAGGCATGGTTCCAGTCCGCATTGGATTTGTATTTCATATCCCATGCTTCCATGGTGATGGTCGATCCAGATTTAATCATATTGTACCAACTGCGGTCGTGGGTTGCCGTCATCAGTTTAAGGGCATAATCTGCTTCACCCGCATGATAGAGGGCTTCCAGCAGATACTGGGCTCCGTAGACACTGCAGGCCATTCCGCGGGATTTCACATAATCATCCACGCTCGCTTTGTATGCATCCGGTACGATATCAAATGCCAGCGGCAACATGTTGGCATGCAGCGACCCGTGTTCCGTCCCGATTCCATCGGTGTAATATCCTTTTTCCCGGTTGAACAACTTTTTATTAATGGAATTTTTTGTTTTTTCGGCACGCTCTGTAAAGTCGAGTTCCTCTTCCGGGTTACCCATCAAACCGGCAAACAGCGCCATAATCTTCATATTCCGGTAATAGAAGCAGTTGACCACTGTATTCACCGGTGTAAACACAAATCCGTCCCGTTCACCTTCTTTGCGGGCCAGTTTCCAGTTGGTATCCTTTTGGGCAGGTGGCCAGTCTACAATATCTTTCAATCGCTGCGTAGTATCGGTAAATCCCAGGCTGGCCATCAACCTGCCGTTGTGACGGGCCGAAGATGTGGAGATCAGTCCGTCATCACCGGCCAGCGCCATGAGGGTCTTCTGTTTCAATCGTTCATAGTACTTGCTGATCAGTTGCGTGTTTCCTGTATACATATAGTCCTGGTAGAACATGAGTGCCATATGCAACTGCCATTCGGTAGGCCATGTGGGATGATCCATCAGATATTCGATGGTATGTCTTGCCATGGAGTATTCATTGTCCACAGCATAATGGCTCAGCTGGTTGATATATGCATCGGCTTCGTATGGAATTCTTTCGCGGTCACCGTCAATATAAAGTCCCGTAAAACTGGTTGCCCTGATACTGTATTTACACAGGTCCCAGACCTGGTTCAGAATGGTATCCGAGCTGGTGAAGGCACTTGCGGAATCGTTAAAACAATGTGTATAAACCTTTTGCCTGACTGTGATCTTTTCGATGGGAACGTAGAGGTTCTCCAGTTCGCAATAACGGAACGGCATAACCACGCCAAATGAATCGGGTAGGGACACAGCCCTTCCGGAGGTATTCCGTTTATCCGGTTCCAGTTGCAGGGTATAATCTGTGGCACGTGGTAAACCGGGTAATCTCACCTTCTGGTAGCGGATGGTCCCGCCGGGATGCCTGTCGATGGTGACAGCTCCGGTGGTTTTTTCACCCAAGTGCACGATGAGACTGTCCGGATGACCGGTAGAGGAGGAGAGGACCAGGGTACCAAAAGCATCTTTCCCAAAGTCGATAAAGTAGTGATGCTCTCCGGTATGATGGATACTGACAGGAGCCACCAGGCGGGTTTCAAACCCGTTACATGAACCGGCAGTCCGGTTCTGGGCCATACCGGTAAAAGGTATGGAGAG
>JANTFK010000361.1 GCA_024763595.1 Bacteroidales bacterium
AGGCAGTGTGGTATCCGGCATCCCGGAAGATCTCAGCCATGCAAAGCTCTTCTGAAGGCAGGTAGAGATCATTGAAAGTCATCCCGGTTGAAACAGGAAATCTCCCGGTCATCAGCGAGGCCCGGTAGGGCGTACAAACCGGACAGACACTCACTGCATTCACAAAATTCACCGACTCTTCCGCAAGTTCATCAAGATAAGGGGTTCTGACATTGGGATCGCCTGTATAGCCCATGGCAGAGGCCCTCCACTGGTCGGTCAGGATATAAACCACATTGGGTTGCTCCGGCGCTTCACACCCAAACAACAGAAACCCTGCCAGCAATGAAATGAAGATTCTGAACGCCTTCATGATATATTATTTTAAAGGTATTTTATCGACACGGTTCTGGTGCCTGCCCCCTTCAAATGGCGTGGAAAAAAACTTCTCCATGATCTGAACAGCGACCTCCTTTTCAATGAAACGGCCAGCCATACAGAGAATGTTCGCATTATTATGCAACCTGGCCAGTTCGGCAATTTCCGGGATCCAGCAAAGTGCTGCACGAATGCCCTGATGCTTATTAGCCGTCATGGAAACACCCAGTCCGCTTCCGCAGATCAATACACCCCGTTCAAACTCTCCTTTCTCCACAGCTTCAGCAACCATGTGGGCATAGTCTGGATAGTCCACCGAATCGGTTGAACCGGTCCCGAAATCTTTCACCTCATAACCGTGCTCATTCAGCCACACTTTCATGGCCAGTTTCAGTTCATACCCGGCATGGTCGTTCCCTATTGCTATTTTCATTTTCTATGTAATGATTGATGAATATCTATTCCTTAATAAATTTCTTAATAAACCGATGGGTGGTGGTGTGTCCGTTTATCAGATATCCTGACAGCAACATACAGAACAACAGGGAAGTTTTCTTCATTACAGGCAAATGGGTTCTCATACGCAATTATTTAGTCTATTTTACTGGCGTGAGCTCGCAAGCTCGGTTCATCGCCTTTGTGTACACTGGCTCGTGCGTGTTTTTGTCATATCAAATATATACAGATTCTGCTATTTATCCCTGATTTGTTCAATATGCACCGGGCCCATCAATCCGGACGGAGTAAGTTCCTCTCCCTTCTGAATATCGGCAATTGTATAGGTGGTGTAACGCTCACTTTCGGGAAGTTCCAGATCGCCCACCATGCGGTTGCGCCAGACATTCACCACATCCACCTCAAGCCGGTTTTTCCCGGTAACAAGCATTTTCCTGGTACTCAGACGGAAAGGAGCCATCCAGCTGATCCCCAGCTCCTCCCCGTTGAGGCTGACACGGGCCATCACACCCACCTCCCCCAGGTTGATAAAAAGATCACCTTCGGGAAGTGTATCCAGTGTGAATTCGGTGGTGTAGGTGGCAGATCCGGAGTAATATTTTATCTGCTCATCGGCCGACCGGGTCCAGTCCGACAGGACGGTGAACTGCAGCGGTTCGGCGGGTCCGATCGCTTTGTTCTCAAAATCCAGGGACCACGCACCATCCAGTGTTTTCAGGGTTTCCATCTCCGGTATATTCAAAGGATACCCTTTTCCTGTATTTTCATTGCTCCCTGAAGTAAAGACCACAAAACAGCTTTCGTGCTTCTCCAGGGTAAGCTTCACCGTTGTCCTGAGGCCGTCATCTTCAAATTCATTGAGTTGCCGGACCTCTCCAGTAACCGCGTCCCACAGCTGAGGTGCCAGTCCCGTAACGCGAAAAGAGGGGCTGCACTGAAGACGCTCCTCCCCCTGGTTGGTGAGAAAATAGATCTCCATCCCCGGCATGGTACGGTGTGTCCAGAGCAGTGGAAGATCTTCCGCAAACCGGATATCGCGGGGAACGCCGATCAGGTCCAGGGCCTCCTGAAGCTCCATTCCGTCCAGCACAAGGCCTTTTCCGTAATCTCTCTGCAGCGTTTCACCCGCAGGGGACTCCCCCCACATGCGATCGGCCAACTCCCGTATCTCCCGGTCACATTGCGGATAGTCCTGCAGACTGGGCGATTTCAAAGGTTTCCTTCCCAGGATGGTTCCTCCGGCCTTCACCAGCGCCTCTATTTTTGCCAGCACTGCCGGTCTCATGTTTGCATCTTCAGGTAGGACCAGAATGGAGTAGGTCATCCCGTCGGGAAGCACAAATTTTCCATCTTTTACCAAGAGCCGCTTTTGAATGACCTCTGCATTGATGTAGTCGTAGGAGTAGCCCCCGGGAAGCTCAGGATCGCGGGTTCCCGTCATTTTAGGCGTATCCTCCCCGATAAAATAGAGTACATCGGCTGCATATTTTCCCTGTTGCAGCATGTGCTGGCACCTGCGAAGGTAAGCAGTCCACCCCTTACCCATGCCGAACCAGGTATTGAGCCGGTTGAATTCGGTGGAAAACCAGGCATTGACCCCCGGTGGTTCATCACGTGGCTGGTGAATATAGAGATGCAACACAAAACGGTTGATCCCTTCGGTCCAGCTCCAGTCCCCCCGTTTTTTCAACAGGGCCGGGTGTCTTGTATAGGATTTCATTCCGGCCGTAAAGGCTTCGGCCGAGGTGACAGGCTTGCCATAGATGTGGGCGGCAGATGAGGCTGTTTTGCACTCAATATCGCCCAGGCTCCCCTCGTTCCAGAACTCTCCGGCCACCAGGTCGCTCTGTCCCCCGTACATCAGGAACTCGCCGGGGTATCCCCAGTGACCGTAATTCTCGAGCCACGTCTTCAATCCCCTTGCATTGGCTGCTTTACGCAACCCGCCCACATACTCATAAGCCACATCGTCGGCCACCATCCGCCGCAGGTCCCACAGAAAACGGTCCGACTCCTCCGCACTTCTCACGATCCGTCCCGACAGCACAGGCAGGTATTTAACGGGATAATACCCGTATTTTTCCTTGAACCTCGCTGCATACCCGTCGCTCCAGTTCTGGGAACCCTGCTCATAACTGTCTTCAACAAGGTATTTGAGGGCAGGACGGCTCTGATCCGGAATCCGGTCAATGAGTTTGGCCATGTAGTTGTCGAAATGGTACTGCGCCAGTTCGGCACTGGCCTTGTCGATTTCATACCCTTTTCCCTGGGGGGCAGCAGGTGCGTTCCTGGTACCTGTGGGGGTCATGCCCATCCTCAACACAGTCCATTCCCCCCGGGGAACATCCCAGGTCAGCATACCTTCAGCATTCATCTGTGCACTCAGGTCCAGCACCTCCGGCACCACCATCTCCCGCTCCTCAATAGTTGCTTGTGACTCCCACAAATAGCTGTCAAAAGCGGGGAAAGGCGTGGGGTGCATCTTGCCCAGGGATTTCTCAATATAGCGCTGCAGAACCGGTGCTTCCCTGATCTCAATCTCTGCAAATCCTGTCTTCTTCCCGGGAACAGGCTGAACGATGGCGGGCGGACTGGCCAGGTTGGTGCACAGCAGGCGGAACCTGGTGGCGGTGGTGGCCGGAAATGCCACGGCCACCTTCCCCCGCGGAAGGGGTCCCACGTTCACATTATCATTGCTGCGGTCCAGTATGAATTTCTTTATGGTTTTAAAATAGCCCTCCACCCGGGCCTGCAGTTCAATATCGCACCTGATGGTGGGAAGGGCGGGGGTGATCAGTATACTTCTGGCAGTAATGGGTTCAGCAGCAGTGATATCAATGGTGTAGGTGCGGCCCTCTTCAATATCCAGCAGGGCAGCACTCTCCACGTCACCATCGATCCACCGGTCCGCTCCGGCTACAGCGGGTGTGCAACGAACTGATGCATTGCTCCCGGTAAGTGTATGATTTTCAGCCTCAATCTTTTTAAATGCCAGCACGTAGGTATCCTGAAACTCCCCGGCCGGTTTTTCCAGTGGCAGGTTCACCGTGCCACCACTCTGTTCAGTGGTTTCAGAATAGACCAGGTGCCGCATGGCCTTATCATAGGTCACCCAGGGTCCCCCGCTCTGGCTCCACCCCGGACAGTTAAAGAAACCCACATCAATACCCAGCCGGCGCCCCTCCTCAACTACATG
>JANTFK010000362.1 GCA_024763595.1 Bacteroidales bacterium
ACAGCACAGCTCCCCAATGAATCAGATCGGCATTGACCGCTCCGCGCCACTGGGTTCCAATGAGGCTCAGGTTGGGAAAGTCTCCCGCCACCCTTCTTACCGTACCCTTATAAGCCTCAAGCCATTCGTCGAAAGTGGCTCCTTTGCCGGTGACCGTATCATAACCCAGTGCATCACTCAGATCGGAATCATTACCCACCAGGAATCCCAGGTAAGGGGCCACCTTCTTGTTGATGGAGCGGGCAACAGACTTATCCGGTTGAACCTTTGACCGGTAATTCAGATCGGCAGCAACAAACACACCGTGTTCATTGGCTCTCTGAACAGCTTCTATGGCAACTTCAGCGGAATTTTCTGATAACAGGGTAAAGATCCCCCCCGTATTGAATACACGTACCCCCTCTTCAACAAAGAGACCGTCCCAGTTAAAATCATTTTTTTGAAGCTCCCTTATGGCAGAGTGGGCGCGGTAATAGACTGTATCTGAAGGTATGACCCCTTTCCCGTTATAGGTAAAGTTAATGCCATTGGATAGCCCCCCCTTCTGATCGGTGCTGTGAGCCGAGCCGTCATTGGCCGTATTGAACCAGATGATATGGGAAGTATCCACCCCGGCTTCTCTGAGCTGGTTGCGGATATTGAGTCCAATATTGTCATCAACCAGTGCTGTTAATACCGCGCTCCGCAACCCGAATGTGTAGGCTAACCCACAGGCAACATTGGTCTCCCCCCCGCCCTGGGAAAGGCGAACCTGCCTGGCCCTGGCCGTGGGTAGATCGAACGGGTCCAGGCGCAGCATCACCTCACCCAGCGACATGCCATCATATCTACAGCTCTCTGCCGGTTTGATTTCATTATACTTAACTACCTTATTCATGATTATTTATATTTGAGTATGCATTGTTTGAGTGCGTTACCGGTCAGGTTAAAACTTCCTTATTCAATACAAATGCCGGCTGCTTCCCGTTTATAAAATCCACCACCGCCTGCGTTGACATAAGCTGCATCCCTATTTTACCCGAATCTGTGTCTGAGCCCACATGAGAACTAACTACAATATTCAGGGTCTCATCCAGGGGCAGGTCCTTTTCCAGCCATATCTCATCCAGTCCGAAACCCCAGATCTTTCCCGCTTTCACCGCATGATAAATGGCCCGGTTATCGGTCAGCACCCCGCGTGCACAATTGACAAGCACGGTGCTCTCCTTCATCATATCCAGTTCCCGCTGTCCTATCAACTGCCCGCTTGCAGAGGCGTGGAGTGTAATGATGTCACTTTGCCTGTATATCTCTTCAAGGGAAACATAGGTGGCACCGTTCTCCTTAGCCCACCGGTTATCCGGGTAGAGATCATAAGCCAGTATGGTCATGTCAAAACCACACACCAGCCTGGCAACATTTTTCCCAATGGTACCCGTTCCGATGATTCCGAGCCGCTTACCACTGACATCCAGTCGTGAAGGGCCATCCTTGGGCCTTCCGGCACTTGCGGTTGCATAATGGGGAATCCTGCGGCCGGCAACAGCCATGATGGTTGCCAGTGCCCATTCGGCCGTGGGCTGGGCATTGCACCCCGGGGCATTGGTTACCATTACGCCAAACCCGGTAGCTGCTTCCAGATCAACAGATGAATAGCCAATGCCATACCTGGCGATCAGTTCCAGTGTACCTCCGCCCTTTTTACCTGTTTGTGCGAGCAGCTCCCTGTTGTATTGCTCCAGATCCGCAATCACAGCGACAACATCTTTTAGCTCTTCGGGCCGAAGCTGTTCCTCCGGGTTCCTGGAGCAATTGTAAACCACTTCCACTTCCCCGCCGGATGCCTTTTCCAGACCGGTCAGCATCTGCTGTGCCTTCCCTTCATCTTCCGGATGACTGATTAACTCATCCAGAAAACTGGTGGCCAGAACAAGGATCTTCTTTTTCATTGATTAAGTTTACGAACAAATATTGAAATAACAGATATTATAAACAGGGCAATCATTAATAGCAGGTCCAACCGCCACCCCATTATTTCTGACGGGATCAGTTTTACGAGTGAACACAGGAACAGAAAAAGGGCGATGGCCGATGCTATCACAATTTCTATTCCCGGGGTTCTTTTGGATATGACACCAATAATTACAACCGGAGCAATCATCGCCGTTCCGGCAAAACTCATTCTCGCCAGCAGAACCAGTTCATCCCCTATAATCACAGAAAATACAAGGACGATCATGGCAAAAATAAAAAGCGCGATCTTGGTATGCCTGAAGTTCTTTTTATCATTGCCGGAAAGGAGGGATCTGAACTCCGACCCCAGGGCAAAGATCTGGGCGTTGGAGGTTGACAGGACCGCTGCAAACAACCCCACAATGGCAAGTGCTGCTACCATATCGGGCTGATCAAAAAGCAGGGCATTCTCAACAAATTCCTGTGTGGATGAGGTAGTATACATCACCGATCCATACATTCCGATCAGGGCTGTGGCCACAAACACCAGGAATGCCACCACTCCCAGTCCGGCAGCCATACGATAGGTCTCCTTCATGTTTTTCATGATGGCGATACGGGATGAAAACTGGGGTTGTGATGCCGGCAGCAACACGATAACAAGAAATGATGCAATCAGGAACTGTGTTGTAAACAGGCCCTTTGGCCCCGGAGTGGAAAGCAGGGAAGGATCGACCTGTTTTACCTGTGAAAATAATGCTTCGATATTACCAATATGATGTACCGAATTATATCCGATGATGATCAATACGGACAACAGCAGCACTCCCTGTATGGCATCGCTGAACACGATGGCTTTCAGCCCTCCGATCTCACTATAAATCAGCATCATGGATATAATCAAAATGGCCCATCCATAATGGGGAAGGGTATCGGGGAAGATGGCTGTCAGGAACATGGAAATCCCACGGATCTGTATGGCCACATAAGGTATCAGAAAAATAAAAGCTGCCAGAAATACAATATATCCCGCCCATTTTGTGCGGTAGATCGTCACAAGCATTCCGGACATACCTTTGTAACCGATCTCTGTGGCTTTTTGACGCAGGTGGTAACCAAACCAGAAGATCATAAAGAACATAACACCGTCCGATACAGGTAGAAAGATCCAGGCCCCCACCCCGTTTATCCGGAAAAAATCGGGGACCCCGATAAAGATAAATGCACTGAACAGTGCCGCAGCATAAGTCAGAATACCCAGCACAGCACCCACACTGGACCCGGCCAGCATGAAATCATCTATACTCTTGCTTTGCCTGACCGCTTTTGTGGAAACAAGAACAAGCAGCAGAATAAATGCAACAGCGAGTATCCAGAACCAGGTAATCATTGTTCCCTGAATAGTTTTGAATGAACCCATATCCCCAACAATGTCAACGCCACCATACCCAGGTAGACGATGATCCCTGTCCACAGGGTGTAAGGCAGATGAAACAGTTCGGGAGCATACTTCCCTTTGGGAATAATCAGAGGTGTAAATACCAGGATAATAAGAATAAGCATCCCTATTCGAACGATGTGCCAGATGATCTTGTATCGATTCATAAGTAATGATCCATTTATCTCATTTCCGAACCCAGTATTTCATCCACGCTCTCTTCAAACACCCGGATCGACTCCCTGAGTGCCTCTTCCGTAATATTCAGGGGTGGAACTACCTTTAGCGTTGCACCCTGCAGACCAACCGGTGCAAACATCAACAATCCTTTTTGCAGCGCAGCGATATTGATCTTCAGGGCGGTATCCGGATCCGGATCCTTGGTGCCGGGTTTTACACATTGAATGGCTGCCACCAGGCCCCTGCCGTTAAATTCGCCCAGGTTTTGAGGATATTTTTTCTGAATACGCTCCAGTTCCGGGTTCAGGATATCGCCCATTTTTCGGGCATTTTCAGTCAGGTTCTCTTTCAACAGAATTTTGATATTTGCCAGGGCAGCGGCAACAGGCAAGGGAGAAGCCGAGTGTGTGGAAGTCATGGAACCGGGAGCATACAACTCCAGGATATCT
>JANTFK010000363.1 GCA_024763595.1 Bacteroidales bacterium
GCCACGCCGCTTCACACCCATCCAGTGCACGGATATTTTTCAGATGGGCATATACTCCCTGGTCGCTGCGGAGGGAGAAAAGTAACTTCCTGTTCCCATCCGGCTCAGCGGCAGGATCAATGACATCCAGCAGGCGGCCCTTCTGGATCAATGCCACCCGGTCACACAACTCTGCTTCATCCATATAGGGTGTTGAAACCACAATGGTGATACCCTGATCCTGAATTTTCTTCAGCATTTCCCAGAACTCGCGGCGGCTTACTGCATCCACTCCGGTGGTCGGTTCATCCAGGATCAGTACCTGCGGACGGTGGATCAGTGCGCACGACAGGGCCAGTTTCTGTTTCATGCCACCCGACAATTTGCCGGCCAGCCGCTTTTTAAAAGGCTCTATCTGCCGGTATATATCCTTTATCAGGTCGTAATTTTCCGATACGCTGGTCCCGAAAACCCGGGCATAAAAGGCCAGGTTCTCTTCAACCGTCAGGTCCATATAGAGTGAAAACCGGCCCGGCATATAACCGATGATACTGCGTACTTCCCTGTACCCTCTTACCACATCATACCCATGGATGATGCACCGGCCCGCATCGGGAATCATTAAAGAGACCATAATACGGAACAGCGTGGATTTTCCGGCGCCGTCCGGTCCGATCAGCCCCACCAGTTCACCATCCCCCACTTCAAGTTCCACCTCGTTCAGCGCCTGAACGTTGCCGAAAGATTTATCAATATGGTCAATGATTAAAGTCACCGCACACCAGTTTTTGTATAAACAACATTGTAAACACAGTATCAGAATATAACCTCACCCGGCATACCAATCTTGAGTCTGCCATCGTTGGGAACCAGAACCTTCAAGGCATACACCAGGTCGACACGCTCCTCCCTGGTCTGTATGATCCTGGGCGTAAATTCTGCCTGGGGAGAGATCCAGGTAATCCGACCGCTTACAGCTTCCATCCCGCTTTCCGTATCAAACTGCACCTTAACCTGTTGCCCGTTTTTTACAGCGGCCAGCTGTTTGCCCGAAATATATGCCCTGAGGATCAGTTTATCCATCCCGGCTATTTTATACAGCGGCTGACCGGGGGCCGCTATTTCTCCTGCTTCTTTGTATTTGGCAAGTACCATACCCTCGACGGGGTTCCTTACAGAGCACTTCCGCAACTGATCCTCCACCTGGAGGATCTGTATATCAAGGGCACTTCGTTCCGCATAAACGGTGGCCTTCTGTGATTTAACCGCTCCAATCTGGGCCTCCATAACAGCGATCTGGCCATCTATATCATCCTGTTGCTTGGAGGTAGCCGCACCTCCCTCTGCCAGGTTGTTGATCCGCTCCTGTTCCCTTTTCAGGTTATTCAATTGCACCTGCAGGGCCCTTATCTGGGCATCCAGTGTGTTCAGCTTTGAATGTATGGTAGCCAGGCCGGTTCTCAGCTGGTTCCGCTTCAGGTGAAGCTGCATGGTATCAATCACAACCACCACCGCTTCTTTTTCCAGCATGGTGCCTTCTTCGGCATCAAACTGCATGATCCTGCCGGGAGATTCTGCGGATACCATCACCTCAATGGCTTCAAAGTTCCCGTAGGCATCTGCCCGGGGCTCCGGGCCGGAACATGCAATCAGGGTGGCGAAAAACAATACCGTACAATGTGTAGCATAATTCATGGTAAGTGGTTTTAAAGATTTCCCTCAATGGTTAAATAATTGGCCGTCGACTGCATGAGCTTAACCTGGTGTGTAGCCAGTGTAATCCGCGCCAGGATCTCTTTATTCAGCTCGGTAATATACGCTGTTGCCGTTATAGTACCGTTGGCAAGTTTGGTGGCTGCCTGCTTCGAAATCTCCTGTTGCAGTTTCAACACCTGCTCCTCCATCTCCATCGACTTTTTATATTGCTTTATTCTGGCCTCCTCCTGCACCTTCCGGGATTCCATTTCCATGTCAAAAGAGGCGCGCTGGTTCTTCAGCATGTTTCGCTGGTGTTCTACCAGTTGCCGCTCGCGAGCGGAGAGGTTCCAGTCCCAGATCTTCCAGCGCAACCCTGCCCCCACCATGTAATAGAAGTCCCATTCCCCGCTCAGCATGTTGTACCCGGGCTTACCATACCCGGTCTGTCCGAAAGCATAGAGGAGCGGCATGCGTTGCTTTTTCAGGAGCTCTTTCCCGGCCTCCATGGACGCATCTTTCAGATCGAACAGGCGGTATTCGGGTCGCAATCCTGCCTCTCCGTTGTAATCTCCGAAAATAGGCATCTCCAGCACAACCCCGTCATGGAACTCCTCCCCGCAAAGCAGTTGCAACATATCCATATAGGAATCTCTCCGGGAGTCCACCTCCACCATCGATTTTTTCACCTTCAGCATCTCCACCTCAATGATTTGCAGGTCCGACTCCAGCAAGGTTCCCAGGGCCATGGCCGACTCCATGGTCTCATGCCTTGCCTCAAGGTTGGACAGGTGAATCTCCAGGTTCTTCCGGTTTTCCTGGAGAAGCAGAATGGCAAAATAGAGCTGGTTAACCTTTTCCTTCAGGTTGTAGAGATCTACCTCAACTTGCTGCAGATCAGCGGCAACCTGTGTTTCTTCATACTGCTTTCGTTGCCGTGTCATCCCGCCGTCATACAGGGTCTGGGATATATCCAGGTTCAACCCATACTGGTCATGGGGAACCTGGGGAAACTCAACCGGGATCATTGGATCGGTTAGCGTAACGGTAACCACATCCGACTGGTAACTCAGTCTCCCATGCAGATCCAGCGAGGGATACCAGCGCATGGTTGCCTGATCTACTTTGATACTACCCATTTGCCGGATGATCTCCCTGTCGGCCAGCCTGGGTGCGTGTTCTGTGGCAAGTTTGTGGCATTCGAATAGCGTGATTGATTCCTGGGCAGATGCATGCACCCACAGGAAAATCGTGATAATTACTGTCAATGATCTCATGATACGTTGTTTTAGGTCATGAATTGCTTCACAAGCGCAGGTAGCAGTACTTTACGTTGTTTCATGGCTTCCAGATAGGCATCCGTATCTCCATTGTACAGGATCTCGGTAACAATGGAGCGCGCTGCAAAAGGGAAAATACAAAGGCTCAGGATATTCATTATCACCTGTCTGGGATCCGTTACCTTAACCATCCCGGGAACTTCTCCCGTATCCATCCCGGGAACTTCTCCTGTATCCGTTGCGGTATCTTCTCCCGTACCTGGTGCAGTATCTTCTCCCACATCCGTATCGGTCGTTTTTACCGCTTTCAACTTCCCGATCAACTTTAGGGGATCAATACCCATCTCCCTGATGATCTGAGGAACACGCTCCGGATTGGAGGATAGCTCCTGAAGGATAAAGATGGGAACCTGTGGATTGTCTATCATGCCGTCAATCACCGTTTCGATCATGGCGGATAAATAATCACTGAAAGAGATATCCGACCGGAGCAGGGATGCCAGGTCCGGAATAAATGATGAAAGAGCCTTCCTGTATACTGCTTCGAACAGTTTATCCTTACTCCTGAAATAGTAATTCAGGAGCGTCCGGTTAATTCCGGCATCATCAGCAATCTCCTGCATGGAGGTTCCTGCTTTTCCCCGTTGTAAAAATAATTTCTCCGCAGAACTGATGATCTTTTGTTCTGTTTCCGTATTTAATTTCATTTTTTTGACATTAACGTTATACTAATTTGATTAACATATTTGTCAAACTACTTTGTAAATATAATCCTTTTTCGTAATATATCAAGTATTATTGTGGTTTGAGTTCGATAATTCGCTTTGACTTTTCTGTGTTACAGGCCGGAGTTACAGGCCGGAGCTGCAGACCGGTCCCGTAACCTGGCAGATTAACCAGTGATTTGCATAAATTCCATGGGTTCCTTTTTTCAATTTTCGCATATCACATTCATGTGACATCGGTGGAATGATCCACTGATGTCCACATTTTTGTTCTATGCATTAG
>JANTFK010000364.1 GCA_024763595.1 Bacteroidales bacterium
CAATAGGGCTGAGGAGGGAGAACGGGGAGCGATGCAGACTGCATGGCAGATCAGGGTGGCCGGTTCAAAGGAGCACCTGGAGCAACCCGGCCTCTGGGACTCGGGGAAGGTTCCCTCTGATCAGTCCACCCGCGTAAAATACCAGGGCAAACCCCTCTCTTCCAGACAGGAGTGCTGGTGGCAGGTGCGTGTGTGGGATGGGGATGACAGCGTTTCAGATTGGAGTGAACCCGCCATGTGGAGAATGGGACTGCTCGGGCAGGATGATTGGCAGGCGAAATGGATAGGGGCTCCCTGGCAGGGTGAGGAAGCACTGCCCAGGAAACAGGGAAGAGATACCATCCCCGGGGACCTTGGTCCCCCGGCTCCCTTGCTGAGAAAAACATTCAGGATAGACAAAGAGATTACCGGTGCTGTGGCATTTGTCACCGGACTGGGTTATTTCGAGCTCTGCCTGAATGGTGAAAAGGTGAGCGATGATGTGCTGGTGCCCAACCAGACCAACTACGGGAAACGGCCCGGACTGGCTGAAGCGGAGCCTTTAATACTCGAAGACAACTTCCGTGAATACAGGGTGATGTACCTGGCATATGATATCAAAGATCGTTTGAAACAGGGTGAGAATGCCATTGGCGGCATCCTGGGCAATGGTTTCTATAATCCCGCAAAATTCTGGGACGAAGGATATGGCTCTCCCAGGTTTTTATGCCAGGTTCATATCATCTATTCCGATGGAACAGAAGAGGTGATTATCAGCGATGCATCATGGAAGGCCTCCAGGAGTCCGGTCATCATGAACATGGTCTATTACGGAGAACACTATGATGCCCGCAGGGAACAACCCGGGTGGTGCAGTGCCGGATTTGACGACACGGGCTGGGATCCGGTAAAGATCAGGCAGGCACCCGAAGGCCGGCTGGTGGCACACACAGCGCAACCTGACAGGGTCACTGAACAGATCGCACCTGTATCCATTACAAAGAGGGAAAACGGCAACTATGTTGTGGATTTCGGGGTGGAGATATCCGGTTGGGTACGGCTGAACAATGTAGAGGGTGCTGAAGGAGACACGATCCGGATCACATTTAACAGCAATGAATACTCCGGGGAGAACACCTATATCTGTGGTGGCAAAGGTCCTAAATCCTACACGCCACGATTCAACTGGTTTGTATTCAGCGGAATAGAGATCGCAGGCTGGCCCGGAGAGTTAAGACCTGAGCATCTCACCGCCCAGGCCGTCAACACCGGCGTTGAAACATCGGCCACCTTCCACACCTCCAATCCACTATTCAACAGCATCAACACAATATGGAAAAGGAGTCAGACCGATAACATGCACGGCGGTATTGCCAGTGATTGTCCCCACAGGGAGCGCTCTGCCTATACGGGAGACGGACAGGTGGCATGCAGCACGGTCATGCACAACTTCGATGCAAAGAGTTTCTATCAGAAGTGGACCAAGGATATCCTGGGAGCACAAAATCCGGAAACCGGGTATGTTCCCAACGGGGCACCCTGGCAGCCGGGGTGCGGAGGAGGCGTGGCCTGGGGTGCTGCCATCTGTGTCATTCCCTGGGAATTTTACGTGCAGTATGGTGCCAAGGACATGCTCGAAGATAACTATGAAGGGATGAAGGGGTATGTAAGGTACATGACCCGGTGGGTCGATGAAGAGGGAATCATGTTCTCACAGCGTCCGGGCAGTGATGGCAAACCGATGTACTGGTTTAACCTGGGGGAATGGATCGCACCGGGAGAAACGGTTCCTGATGAGATGATGCATACTTTTTACTACTGGTACTGCGCGAAAATAACTGCCCGAACCGCCGGCATACTGGGCTTAAAGCATGAAGCAGCAAACTACGAGGCCCTTGCCGCTACCACAAGAAAAGCATTTCAGCACAGGTTCTATAATGAGAGCGAAGGCACCTATGGAAACGGTGGAGCCAACATCCTGGCTCTAAGGATGGGAGTACCTGACCAACAACTCGAACGGGTGAGAGCCGCCCTGAAATCGAATATTACAGCCAACAAAGGCCATCTGGATACCGGCATTTTCGGTACCCGGTTTTTCTTCGAGGTACTTGCCGAAAACGGCATGCAGGAGCTTGCATATGAAGCGATGAACAAGACCTCTCCGCCAAGCTTCGGGCACTGGGTGAAGATCGGCTCCACCACCACCAGGGAGAGCTGGGATGAACGCGGCTCACACAACCATCCCATGTTCGGAGGCGGACTGGTATGGTTCTACCGCCATCTGGCAGGCATGCAGGCCGATCCGGAATCTCCCGGCTACAGGCACATTATTTTCCGGCCGGAACCAGTCGATCAACTTGAACAGGTCATCTACATCAATAATACACCCTATGGAGAGGCAGGAATAACATGGGAGAATAGCGCACAATCACTCTCCATGAACCTGACCGTTCCGGTAAGCTGCTATTCAACTGTCTATATTCCGGCCCGGAACCCGGATCTAATATTTGAAAGCGGGAAAAAGGCTGATGAAGTACCGGGAATAGAATACATGGGTGTTGAAGATGGCCATGTTGTGTATAAAACAGGCAGCGGGAATTACCGGTTTGAGGTGAGCAAAGGAAAAGATGGTACAGACCGCAGAAATTAAATGTTAAGAGCATATGATGCCTGTCAAGATGAAGCCAAACAAACTGTCGCTTTTCCCCGCACTGATTATTATCCATGCGATGGTGCATGCTTCCGGGGAGAGGGAGTTCGGCGCAGTGAATTCCGATACCAACCGCATCGAGGTCTCTCCGCTCTTCTTTGGCCCTCCCACCCCGGAATACCCCTTCGAAGAGGGGATGACCGTGGAAAAACTGGCCATCTGGGAGTACCAGACCCACCTGGACCCGGATTCAAAGGCCCCGGGTGCAAAAGAGCTGAACGCTGCCTACAGGAAGTGGCTGGCTTCAACCAAATGAAACTATATCATCAAATCTGATCCCTGATCCTGATCAGTTTTCCTGAAAAGGAACCGGAATCTATTGAAATCCAGGCTATTTCATAGGATTGGGATTTTCCTTTCGGATGATCAGTTGATCGTTCGAAGGCAGCTCCGGGAAGGGGTTGTGGGGTTCGGTCTGGTACCAGTATGCCACCGTGGCCATGTCGTCCTGCAGGTGCTTGTACCTTCCTTCACTTTTCCATCCCAGGCTCTGGAGGGTCACCTTCAAGTCTGATTCAAACCGCACCGGATCGAGGATATGCCAGCGATAGGATCCGATCTTCAGCTGGTATGAGACTTTTGGATCATCCAGAAAGTAATGGAATCCGGTATAGGGACTGTCAAATTCTTCGAAATGGGGAATGCCATTCTCATCCCTGCTTCCGTTATAACTGTAAGAACCACAAAAGTAATCCTCTTCCCCTGTTCCGCAGATGGTTGGAAACTGACCGTCCCCGTCGATAAAGAACTTGATCTCTCCTTCGCCCCACCATCCTTCATCATAGGCCCCGCGGGCCATGTAGGTACCCACATACTGGCCTTTTCCCTTCACATTCTCCAGGATCACATGGTCCTCCATTGAAGGCAGGGGGTGTACCCTGTGAAACTGTGCATGGAAGTAGGCAGCATCATCGGGAACATCGGTCAGCGTATAGTCCACCTGGTAATACAGTCTGGTCCGCCCCTCTCCCCTGTTTTCCATGGTGATCCTGCACTTTTTACGGAAAGGCATCTGCCAGTAACAATTCAGGCCGCTTCTCGGATTCACACAGACTGCAAGGGACTTAATCCTGGGTTCAAAGTTTATACCCCAGCCTGAAGCAAAAAAGTCACCCACGGGAACCTCCACCGAAGGCTCCGTTTCATCGTCCCAGTAAAACCTGAGGATGTTCAGCCGGTAATCACACACGGGGGTCATCCAGATGTGTTTGATGGCCCCTTCCCCCTCGATCTCGGCCAGTG
>JANTFK010000365.1 GCA_024763595.1 Bacteroidales bacterium
GGTAGTGATGCTTTTCATAATTAAGTACACCGTCGATGGCTGAAACCGATGGTATGGAAATGGGGCCCGGCGGAAGGCCTGCATATTTATAGGTATTGTAGGGTGAATCGATGGATTGATCTTCACGCAGAATTCGCTTCCTGGAAAAATCACCAAGAGCAAATTTCAGGGTAGGATCAGCCTGCAACGGGATCCCTTTCTTTAACCTGTTCATATAAACTCCGGCAACACGGCTGTTCTCACTATCATACAGGGTCTCCTCATCCACGATGGATGCCAGGGTAACCACCTCGATCCTGCTCATTCCCAGTTTTTTTGCTTTTCTGTCCCGTTCCCCGCTCCAGAATTTTTCATACTCCCTGCTCATCCTTTCAGTGAATTCCTCAGGCGTGGTGGTCCAGAAGAACTCATAGGTTTCGGGAACAAACATGATCGTGAAATTTGCCGGATCAAGGCCGTACCGGCCGGGTAATTCGCGATCTGTAAGATAATCTGCAAATTGAGCCGAATCATCTTCCAGATATTGTGAAACCTTACCTGCCAGGTGGTTCAGTGTACGTACATTATTGAAAACCACCATTACCGGGTCCTGATTCCCGGAGCGCAACAGGTTGACCAACTCGTTGTTGTTAAGACCGTGTTTTATTTTATACCTGCCGGGTTTAACCTGCTTGTCATATCCCTTTTTGATGGCCACCCAGCGGAACGATTTTCTGTTGTCAATGATCCCTTTCTTTTCCAGTCCGTCAATAACGAATTCAAAGTTCGATCCGGTGGGAATATAGAACAACTCTTGCGCTTCCTCAAGGGTTACGTTGGGTTCAAAGATCCTGGCGTAATAGTTATACACAACCAGGACCATTACCACCAGACCCAAAAAAACCAGCAGCATGGATATCCTGACCGCTTTCCCGGTACGTGCCGATCTCCTTCTCTCGAATTTTACCATCCAGCAATTTTTTCAAATTACAAATGTAACAGAATTCGGCCACGCAACCATCAATGGTAACCCATCATCTTCTATTCGGGAAAACATTGAGCAAAAATGATTATTTTTACCTGAAACAGACTGATGACCATGCAAAACTGGATCAGGGGTATGATAAAGGGTATGAGTTTTACCACTGCCCTGTTTATTTTTCAATGTTGTTACGGCATGCCACAGGATATGCAGGATGATCTCCTGCTGGAGGGCAGTGTCACTTCAAAAACAACAGGTCTTCCCATCGAAGGTATAAAAGTGAATGTGAAAGAAACCGGGCAGTCCCAAACCACCAACAGTGAAGGGAAGTTCTCGCTATATGCACCCTGGATGGAAAGCATGACCCTCCAGTTTCAGGATGTGGATGGAAACGAAAACGGTTTCTATGCCGACAGTGACACCGTGTTAACCGATCTCATCCCTGATTCGGAGCCGTTAACTGTTGACATTACCCTGGAGGAAAAATAGATGCCTTCACCATTGAGCAAGCTGGCCTTCAGACAATTTAAAAAGGCAGAAACCCGGATTCATGAACTGAGATACCTTTTCTGGGAGTGTACAGCACGGTGCAACCTGCATTGTCTTCATTGCGGGAGCGATTGTTCCATAGATCATACACAACCCGACATGCCCCTGCAGGATTTTTTATCTGCACTTGACACCATCCGGAAACCGGCAGGGGACCTCATCGTGGCTATTACCGGCGGTGAACCCCTGCTCCGCCAGGACCTGGAGATATGTGGCAGGGAGATCCGGAAACGGGGTATAAGATGGGGCATAGTAACCAACGGCCACCTTTATAACCGGGAAAAGCACAATACATTGCTAAATGCCGGGATGGGTGCCCTGACCATCAGCCTGGACGGCCTGCAGGAATCGCATGACTGGTTAAGAAATACCCCTGGAAGTTTCGTACGGGTAGACCGGGCCATCGGACTGGCAGCCTCCTCTGCCAGGCTTAACTTCGATGTGGTGACCTGTGTCAACAATCGAAATATACGTGAACTCCCTGATATTTACGACTACCTGGTTTCCAAAGAAGTGAAGGCATGGAGGCTCTTTACCATAGTTCCCATTGGCAGGGCTGTGAACCATCCCGAACTATTCCTTTCAGACCTGGAGTTTAAAAGCATGCTCGATTTCATAACCGATCGCAGAAATAAAGGATGTTTGGATATACAATTCAGCTGCGAAGGATATGTCGGTGAATATGAATCAAAGGTCCGTAACACCCCTTTCTTCTGCAGGGCCGGCATTAATGTTGGCTCTGTTCTTATTAACGGATCCATTTCGGCCTGTCCCAATATCGACCGCTCATTTGTCCAGGGTAATATTTATAAGGATAACTTTTATGACGTATGGCAGTCAGCATTCATCCCTTTTCGCGACCGGAGCTGGACCCGGACCGGCACATGTGCCAGTTGTAAAGACTATAAAGATTGTCAGGGAAATGGCTTTCACAACTGGCATGGGGATAAAAGCCAGGTACTGGTCTGTCATAACGCCAAACTGGAACACGCCTGAGAAAACTACCCTGTTTTACAAAAGCGTTATAAGCAGCATTAAGATAATGCTGCCAGCGCGTCTTTCAGCCGTTGCATGGCTTTCTCCAGGTTCTCATCCGAATTGGCATAGCTGATCCGCACACAACCATCCATACCAAAGGCAGATCCTGGCACTGTGGCAATATGACCCTCCTCCAGCAGATAGATGCACAGGTCCATGTCATTTTCAATCTTGCGGCCGTTCAATGCTTTTCCTATATAAGCGCTGAGGTCGGGAAAGACATAAAATGCTCCTCCGGGGGTAGGACACTTTACCCCTTCGATCGCGGAAATATGGCCCAGGATAAGGTCACGGCGACGCAGGAAAGCATCCCTCATTTCGGTAACACAACTCTGATCGCCTGTTAAAGCCTCTAAAGCAGCCCGCATGGCAATGGAAGTGGCCCCCGATGTCATCTGTCCCTGCAGTTTTGTACATGCCTTCACCAGCCATTCGGGTCCGGCCATATAGCCTATCCTCCAACCGGTCATGGCATATCCTTTGGAAACGCCATTGATGATTACCACCCGGTCACGGATCTCTTCAAATTGTGCGATTGACTCATGCCCACCCACAAAATTAATATGCTCATATATCTCATCGGCAATTACATAAACCCGGGGATACCTGGCAAGCACATCTGCCAGGGCTTTGAGCTCGTCCTTTGAATAGACGCTTCCCGTTGGATTGGAAGGAGAGCAAAGTAATAAGGCTTTTGTATTTGGCGTAATGGCATCTTCGAGCTGTTTGGCCGAGATTTTAAACTCATCTTCCACAGTGGTATCAATCACCACATTAATCCCTTCTGCGATCTTCACCTGCTCGGCGTAACTCACCCAGTAAGGCGCCGGGACAATGACCTCTTCACCCTTATCGATCAGGCACATCATCACATTGGCCAGGGCATGCTTGGCACCCACACTCACCATGATGTTCGAAGGCTTAAAGTCGAGGTTGTTCTCACGTTTAAACTTGTCCACAATGGCTTTCAACAAATCCGGATAGCCTGCCACGGGGGCATAATGGTGCCACGGGCCGTCAATAGCCTTTTTGGCTGCCTCTTTAATATGATCGGGAGTCATGAAGTCGGGTTCCCCCACACTCAGGTTGATCACATCAACCCCTTTTTCTTTTAATTCCCTGCCTTTCTGGTTCATGGCAATGGTGGCCGATGCCGCCAACGATTTAATTCTAGCTGAAAGTTGCTCCATTGGATAATTTTTTAGATTGTGGACATTAGCATTTCAAAGATCAAAAATAGGGTTTTCGTTATAATTTACATTAATATTGCATTGATCAAGTATCAAAAAAAAATCAACATGGAAGTTTTACTTGAAATTCTTAAGTATACAATACCATCAGTGATCGTTTTGCTTACTGTGATGGTAATGCTC
>JANTFK010000366.1 GCA_024763595.1 Bacteroidales bacterium
CCTTTCTTCACCCTGATGATCCATGCTATCTTTCCCATTGAGTTTCCCAGGTGGGCACTTCACACTGTTTTATGGGCATCGGTTGTTTTTATTGGGTTGGTGGTTGTGACCCCCATCAGCCTTTTCTCATATTCACTTCCCTTGTTCTTTATCTTTTTCATTCTGATCAGTCTGCTCTTTTTATATGTGGTGCTCATGGCATGGAGCAGGGGACGAAGCCATGCGCCTGCTTTTACTATCGGGCTATTGATCCTCTTTGCAGGTACCCTTAACGACATGCTGAATGAGATTGAAGTAATTGAAACTGGCTATATCGTACATTATGCCATGTTTATTTACCTGCTGATATATGCGTATATTTTTGCTGATAAATCCAATAACCTGCAAAAGAAAGCGGAAAAACTGGCCAATGAGATCAGTCAGGTCAGGAACAATCTGGAGGAGCTGGTGGAAGAGCGTACCACCGAATTGCAATCCATGTCGAAACAACTTGAGGGGCAGAAGAAAAAGCTTGAGACCATCAACCGGGACCTGCTGGAAGCCATCAATGCCCGGAACCGTTTATTTGCCATCATTGGTCATGATGTACGCGCACCAATCGGTTATAACCTGCAGGCGCTGGAGATGCTCATTAATGATCATGAAATGTCTGAAGGAGAGCGAGATGAGCTACTCAGACTGATGGCCAGTTCCTCGGAAGTAACCTATAACCTGCTGGATAATTTGCTTGTATGGGGAAGATCCCAGACCGGTAAGCTAAAAGCAACGCCAACCAGGTTTAAACTCAAAACATTGATCGATGAGAGCCTGGAACTGGTCAGTATCGGGATCAAGGAGAAAAAGCTGAAAGTTGAGGTTTATGTCAGCGAAGAACATTTTATTGAAGCTGACAGGGACCAGTTTTTCGTGGTGATACGGAACCTGTTGAACAATGCCATGAAGTTCACTCCGGAGAAGGGTAGTATCTATATTTCGTCAAAGAGAAGACATGGAGAGATTGTCATTTCCATCAGGGATACGGGCATCGGAATACCGGTATCCATTAAGAACAAACTGCTGGATACCACCACACATGTTTCAACCAATGGGACAAAGGGTGAAAAGGGTTCCGGACTGGGTCTGAAGATCTGTCATGAGATTATCCAGACCAACCATGGATGGATGCGCATTGACAGTGAATCAGGAACCGGATCCACCATATTGCTGGGCATCAAGGCCGGCAGGAAATAACCCTACACAAATTTAACCGCTGTGCCATATGCCAGTATCTCAGCGGCTCCCTGAATCACAGCACTGGTAGTATACCTGAGATTCACCACTGCATCGGCCTGCAGGTCGGCGGCTTCCTGTAACATTCTTCTGGTGGCAATGGCCCTCGCTTCATTCAACATCTCTGAATAACCCCGGAGTTCGCCTCCAACCAGTGATTTCAGTAGGTTACCAATATCTCTGCCCAGATGTTTGGACTGGATCATGGATCCTTTTACAATCCCGATCAGCTCATACTTCTGACCCGGAATATGTTCCGTACTGTAGACGGAAACCATCTTTTCCATAATACGATGATTTTTATCATGAAATTAGTAATTTTAATGATATGAAAGCTATTACGATCAAATCTGTTGAGGTTTTGGATGAGGATCTGCAAAATGAGATCCACCATACCTTTGGAATGGAACACTATACCGATTACGTGTTTAAGCCAAGGGGCGATCAGAAATATTCGGCCACCATTGTGATGGATGACAGTGCAGAGGTTATTGGCAATGTGGAAAAACGCAGTGCTGCTTTCCCAGGGCATGAATTTATCATCGATGAACTGGACATGGAAGGAGTCATGATTAGCAGCTACAGAATCCGGAACGGCAAGATCATGAAGAAACGATGATGATCAGTATTTGCTCAGATCATCCCCCTCTTCTTCATTGATCTCTTTCATTCTTTCAATATAGACAGATATTAATGCCACAATAATTACTAAGGGGATGATCAGAATGATCAGTTTCCAGAAGAGGCTCAACCCTTCCTGATTCAGTGCAAAAATAATAGCACCTGTCTGGACCAGAATAAAAACAATCACCAGGATGAGGACCATGGTGGGGGCAATTCGCTTATTCATCATATTTCGTTTTACAGTCCCTTCTCACCGGTCCTGATGATCAGGTCACCGGGTTCGCTGCCAGCCTGAAGAATCAGTAGTTGCTTTCCTTTTCTTACCGCTCTGGCCGTACTATCCGCCACATTGCCTTTATTGAGAACTGTACGTTTCGCTGGTTTTACCTCATTCCTGTCAGATTTCATGGCCAGTTCACCCGGTTGATCCTTCCCCATCCGGTTGAATTGTCCGGCATCAAACGCTTTCATATGCCTTAAACCGGGGGGAATCCCGTATCCGGGGCTCAGGTTACCGGGATATGATGCTATACTCACCTTCCTTGTTGGGTCGAGGGTGATCACCAGTTCTTTTAAATCCTGAAATAATGTTCCCTCTTTTGACCGCTTGTGAAGCTGTCCCATGGATTCCTGTCCCAGGCTCCAGAGTATGACTGAAGCGTGGTTCCTGTCCCTGAGGATAAAATTCGACAGGTCAGGGCTCCGGCTATCTGCCAGCTTGGGGTCAAATATTTCATCTATAACCAGGAAACCCATCCTGTCGCACAGGTCCAGAACCTCCGGAGCATGTGGATGATGTACAAGCCGGATTGCATTTACACCCTGCTCTTTTAACAGGTGCAATATGTTTTTCCAGGTTTCCACCGGTAGCGTCGCACCTGTTTCCCCATCTTCCCGGGTAATATAAACCCCGTTTAACACGAACTGCTTTCCATTGAGGAGGAAGCCCTTGTCGGGATCAAAAATTGCTGACCGGATACCGTGCATGGTTCCAACGTGGTCAATCTGCCTGTTTTTATCCATGAGGTAGCAATGTACCGAATAGAGATCGGGGCTGGCAGGTGACCAAAGTTCAGGATGCTCAATGTGGAATACGCGGCTGATAGAGGTCCTGCTTTCCGGGCTGAGTACTTCAGCGCTCTTGTCTGTCACAACAGTACGGCCTTCCGGATCCACAATATCGAACTTCACTTCAAATCCCTCTGTCCTCTTTCCACTGTTTTGAATGTCCATGGAGATGGAAATATCGGCATGACCCTCATTGTCTCTATCCGAGCTTACGGCAGTCCCCCATATGGGGATATGAACGGCGTGCTTTGCAATTAACTTAACGTGACGGTAAATTCCTCCTCCTCCATTCAGGCAATCAGCAGACAGACTGCTGCAATCGGTCCGGACAGCAATCACATTGAGTGTATCCCTCCGGATCAGTGGTGTGATATCGTGATAGAAACTGACATAGCCATAGGCCTGTTTTCCCAGGTATTTTCCATTAAAATAGATCTCGGAATTTCTTTGAATACCTTCAAAAAGGATATAGAACTTTTTCTGCTCCCTATAGGAAGAAAGGTCCAGGGTTCTCCTGTACCACCCGACAGCGCCCTGGTCTGAACCTGCAATCCTCCCGGACAGGTTCGCGGAATGTGCGGATGGGTTTATAGGTTTTCCGGACGGGTTAGTGGGGTTCCTGGTTGCCCTGGTACGGCTGACAGACTGTTCGGTTACCCAGTCATGCGGAACAGAGAGATACTTCCAGTCCGAATCATCATACTCCGGTTTGTCTGCACCGGCAGGGTCGTCCCGGCTAAACCTCCAGTTCAGATCAATGTTGGAATCGTTACGGAGTGGGGTTTCCCGGGTCCTGTATATGGACCAGGTTGCCAGCATAAACATAATACCCAGTATGGTCCAGTGCAAGCTTTTCATGGATGATCTCCGGTATTAAACAGGTATTCGAATCGGTTAATGAATTTATGAACTGTATCAAAATGTGAGGCCTTTAGCCTGCGGTTTACAG
>JANTFK010000367.1 GCA_024763595.1 Bacteroidales bacterium
TTGGTAATTACATAAAATCACATCATTGGCTTAATGATTATTCACCATTTCAATATACACAAAATGAAAGCAAGCATCCACCCTTTGGCCGTAACGCTCCTCATGGCCATGCTGACCCTCCTTTTCCCGGACTGCTCCCGGAATAGGGATAGATCAAACCCTGGAGAAACAGGGAAGGCCGGCTACCGGACCCTGGCGGAATCGTTCCTGCAGCCACCCGATTCGGCCCGGCCCGGGGTTTACTGGTATTTCATGGATGGGAACCTCTCGAAAGAGGAGATGACCGCCGACCTTGAATCGATGAAGAGGGTGGGCATTGGCCATGTCCTGTTCCTGGAAGTCAATGTGGGCGTCCCACAGGGTCCGGTGAAATTCCTGAGCGATGAGTGGCAGGAGAGCTTCAGACATGCCGTCAGGGAGTGTGAACGGCTGGGCATCGTGCTGACCCTTGGTTCCGGTCCGGGCTGGACAGGGAGCGGCGGTCCCTGGGTGAAAATGGAAGAGTCCATGCAACACCTTGTGGCGAGCAGAACGGATGTGACCGGTCCGGGCACGATCAAACGTACACTGGAGGTGCCCCGGGGAAGGGATCCCTTCTTCGGACTGGGTCAGTTTACCCCCCGGTTGACGGAGCAGTGGGAACAATACTACCAGGATGTGGCTGTCCTTGCCTTTCCGGCCACAAAGAACCGGGACAGGATCACAGATTCAGACGAAAAAGCCCTCTATTACCGTCCCCCCTACAGCTCACAGAAAGGTGTCAAACAGTACATTCCTGAGCCCGTCATCGCTGAGGAGCAGTTTACCGGAGACACGATGGGGATACCTGCCGATTCCGTGGTGAATATATTTGAACATATGCAGGCCGACGGAACCCTCACCTGGGAGGTACCTGAAGGAGACTGGACCATCATGCGGTTTGGCAGGCGTAACAACGGTGCCATTACCCGTCCAGCTCCCATACCGGGTCTGGGGTTTGAATGCGATAAGATGAGTGCCGGTGCCATGAAGCACCACCTGGAGCACTTCATGGTCCCTCTGATCGAGAAAGTGAAACCCGACCCCAACAGCAAAGGAGGATGGAAGATGATCCATATGGACAGCTGGGAGATGGGGGCACAAAACTGGACCGGCGGCTTCAGAGAGAAGTTTAAAGCATTGAAAGGGTACGACCCGCTGCCCTACCTGCCGGTTTACACCGGGATGATCGTGGGGGATGTGGAGGAGAGTGAGCGTTTCTTGTGGGACCTGCGCACGGTATCCCAGGAATTAATGCTGAAAAACCACGTACAGTACTTCAAAGATTTTGGCAGGAAGTATGGCATGGGCCTCTCCATCGAGCCCTATGACATGAATCCCAATACCGACCTGGACCTGGGATCATACGCCGATGTCCCCATGTGCGAATTCTGGAACAAAGGATATGGGTTCAGCACCGGGTTCAGCACCTTCGAGGGCACCTCCATTGCCAACCTCTATGGCAGACCGGTGGTGGCAGCCGAATCATTCACCTCTTACCTGGATGCATGGAGAAGCTATCCCGGCTCCATGAAGAACCAGGGGGACTGGGCCTTCTGTTCCGGTATCAACCGGCTGGTCTATCATACCTTTGCACACAAGGCCCTGGGGGAACAGTACCGTCCTGGAATGACCATGGGTCCCTACGGGGTACACTGGGACCGGGGACAGACATGGTGGGAAATGTCGCGTGACTATCACACCTATATAACCCGTAACCAGTTCATGCTGCAACACGGAAAAGGGGTGGCCGATGTATTGTACCTGATCCCGGAGGGGGCCCCTCACGTGTTTCTGCCTCCCGCGTCAGCAGTGGACGGGAACCAGTACCTGAAGGGAAACACAGAGTACGTGTTTGATGCCTCAACGGATCAGATCAAGGCGGGCGAAAGCAACACAAAGAAGGAGTTCATGCCCGACCGGAAAGGATACAATTTTGACGGTTGCAGTCCCCGGATACTGATGGACCGGTCCGGTGTGGCCGACGGGAAGATCGTGTTTGAGGGAGGTGCCAGCTATCATGTACTGGTCCTGCCCCGGGTCACCTCCATGACCCCGGAACTGATGGCTAAAATAGAATCCCTGGTCGATCAGGGAGCCACCATCATCGGCATTCCGCCCGGACAATCCCCCAGCCTGGAAAACCACCCGGCCTGTGATGAGGAGGTAAAGTCCATGAGTGCTTCCATGTGGGGCGGATTTGAGATCCCGGTACAGGAATCCGTGATCAAATATGGAAAAGGCCGGATCCTGTGGGGAGGAGACTACTCGAAGCCGGCGAATGGAGATGAACTATACCCCGGTTACGAGACCACAGCCCGCTACCTGAATAGCATTGGAGTCAAACCCGATTTTACTGCAGACGGGACCATACGTTACATTCACAAGCAACTGACAGACTGTGATCTCTATTTTGTTTCCAACCGAACCGACCAGAGGAACCATGTGACCTGCCAATTTCGTATGAAAGACAGCGCACCCGAATTGTGGAACCCCATGAATGGTGAGATCCGCCCCCTGCCGGAATATGCCGTTTCAGACGGCATCACCAGCATCCCCCTGGAATTTGAAGCCTACGGGAGTTACTTTATTGTGTTTCACCGGGAGAGAGGGAACCGGACACAACCGGAAGGAAGAAACTTTGAGCCGGTGCACCTGGCCACCACCCTTCAGGGTGCATGGGAAGTGGAGTTTGATACGGCATGGGGAGGACCGGGAAAGGTTACTTTCCGGCAACTGGAGGACTGGACCTCCTGTCGCGAGCCCGGCATCAGGTACTATTCGGGAACAGCCACCTACCATAAAACCTTTGATTGCAAGGAAACCGGAAAACATAAAAGGATCTTCCTGGATCTGGGTGATGTAAAAAACATGGCCAGGGTGAAACTGAACGGGCAAGATCTCGGGGTAATCTGGACCACTCCATGGCAGGTGGAGATCACCCATGCGGTAAAACGGGAGAACAACCGGCTGGAGATCGAAGTGGTCAACCTGTGGCCCAACCGCCTGATCGGTGATGAAGCGTATAAAGAGGATGGGATCGTTGACGGGAAATGGCCGGAATGGGTGATAAGAAAGAAACCGGTACCCGGCCCCAGGGTCACATTCACATCGTGGAAGCACTACACCAAAGATTCACCATTGCTGAGCTCGGGACTGCTGGGTCCCGTAACCATTAAAACCAGTTATTAAGCAACCTTAAACATAACAAACAACATGACAAAAGCAGGACTGATTGGGATTGGGCTGAACACTTACTGGGCCAGTTTGAGGGATTACTGGATCACCTTCTGGGTTTCCAGAAGCGGATCAAAGAGAAAATTGAGGTATTCGGGGTGGAAGTGATCGATGCCGGACTGGAAGACAACCCTGTAAAAGCCCGGGAAGCAGCCGGGTTGCTCCACAGCGAGGATGTGAATCTGGTGTTTCTATTCGTTTTCACCTATGGCCTGTCGTCCACCGTATTGCCGGAAGCACACTGCTCACAGGAAAGAACATCCCGGTGGCAGGAGAATACGAGGTGAAAAATGCACAAGCCATGAAGATCATGGCAGCGTTTGACACCGGCGGGTCCTTCTCAGAATTTTATCTCATGGATTTTAAGGATGATGTGGTGATGCTTGGACACGATGGTCCTGCCACCCTGCCATTGCCGAAGGCAGGGTAAAGCTGGTCCCGCTTCCCGTTTACCACGGGAAACCGGGGAAAGGGCTCTCCATTCAGATGACCGTCAAATAGGGACCGGTCACACTCCTCTCGGTGGTGGAAGGAAAGGATGGTGTCTTCCTCTCAAATACAATGAGTGTCGAGTTTGGCTTTATCTCTCTACCGGAGACCAGTGAAAAATTTTTTACAATGCGATGAGTAATGCACGTTTCACCGGCGGCAT
>JANTFK010000368.1 GCA_024763595.1 Bacteroidales bacterium
TAAGAGTAAGTTGTATCCTTTGAGGAAGCTACCACATCGACCTCTCCGAAGATCTTAGCTTCTTTGATGGCCTTATTGGCCCACGACCCGGTGTCCAGGTAAGCGGCCTTTGTCCTCAACAGGTTGTATGGTACCATACAGAATTGCATGCTGGCACCTCCCTGCAACAACAGGACACTGTATCCTGAAGGTATATCCAGCAACTCCGTAAACAGCTGCTGCGTCTCCTCCATAATGGCCATAAACGCTTTGCTGCGGTGAGAGATCTCCATGACTGAAAGTCCTGAATTATCCAGGTCCCTGATACCTGCTGCGGTATGTTCAATGGTATATGGTGACAGGATTGACGGGCCTGCTGCAAAGTTATGTTTTTTCATCTGCATAAAATTTTAAAAGCTGTAAAAATGAGAGCGTAATTGTGATTTCAATAACATCCAAAAATACATTTAATAGAAATGACAACCAAGCATTGTGAATAAGTAATCATCAAAAATCAGCGTAATGTCAGCGTAATGTCAGATAGTCCTTTTCCAGGACCGGGATCATTTCCGTAAGGTCATGTTTATGACAGTAACCAATGACATCATCCAGGTTGTTCATTTTCAACCTGTGTCGCTGCGCAACTTTCTCGATATAGCCCATCATATCCACGCTGGCAGCATCATACAGGTCCATGGCACCCAGCGTGGCATCGCAAATGGTATAGAAGTGATCCTCCCGGAGCACCATCTGTGAGAGCGCACCGGCAAAAAGGGTATCTTCCAGGTTGAATTTATTTTTCCAGCCCGCACAGAGGATCAGCAGGTCCTTCCCTGCTGCCCGGATATGGCCGGCCAGCGCACTGATATTCAAATATGCGCCGATCAGCACCTCGCTCCCCGAGGAAGCGAGCCGGATGGCATTGGTCCCGTTGGTGGTACTGTAAACGATATGTTTCCCTTTCACCCGTTCGGGTGTAAAATTGTAGGGAGAGTTCCCGAAATCGGCAAAATCCCTGACAATCCCATCCCTTTCGGCAGCCACCATATATCCCCGGTCCTTATATGCCTTCGCCTCTTCCAGCGTTCCCACGGGAATGATCCGCTCCACACCATTCATAAAAGCTGTAACGATGGCCGAACTTGCCCGCAGGATATCTGTAACAACCACGATGGCTTCGTGATTCTCATATACCGGGAACATGGCCGGCGAGTAACAAACTTCAATTTTCTGCTTCTCCATTCCCGTTTCCTGGATTACAGTTTATAAAAGGGCGGGTGAACCACCCTGGCAGGAATCAGCCTGTTTCTTATGGCGATCATCAGCTCACTTCCCGGGGCTGCATGCTTCACATCCACATATCCCATACCAATGCCTTTGTTCAGCGAAGGAGACATGGTCCCCGATGTAACTTCCCCGACAGGTGTACCTTCCCTGTCACAGATGGTATAATGTTGACGCGGGATGCCCCTTTCGGTCATCTCAAACCCTGTTAGTTTCCGTGAAATCCCTTTTTCTTTCTGCCGTTGAAGAAAGTGACGATTGATAAAATCATTGCCCTCACTGAATTTGGTGATCCAGCCCAGGCCTGCTTCGATGGGAGATGTGGTCTCATCAATATCATTGCCATAGAGGCAATACCCCATTTCCAGCCTGAGGGTATCCCGTGCAGCCAGTCCGGCCGGTACCACACCACTTCCTTTCCCGGCTTCAAATATGCGATCCCACAACCTCTCCGCATCCTCATTATAAACATAAAGCTCAAATCCTCCTGCCCCGGTATAGCCTGAATGACTGATAATCGCATCCTTCACACCAGCTATTTCGCCTGTCACATAGTTATAATAGGGGATAGATGAAAGGTCAGTGGTTGTAAGCTTCTGCAGCAGCGAAACCGCTTGGGGCCCCTGTACTGCCAGCTGGGATATTTTGTCAGAGCTGTCCTCAATAATGGCTCCCTCCTTATTCTGAGAAACGATCCAGTTGAGATCTTTCTCCCGGTTGGCAGCATTCACCACCAGCAGGTATTTCTCCTCCCTGCAACCATATACCAGCAGGTCATCCACAATGCCTCCATGCTCATTGGGAAAACAGGAATATTGTATCTTACCCGGTTCAAGCCGGGCAATATCATTGGAAGTAAGCCGCTGAACCAGGTTAAAAGCACCGGGACCCTTAATCCAGATCTCTCCCATATGGGAAACATCAAAAACACCCGCGTTATCCCTGACACTGTTATGTTCCTTCCGCACACCGGCATACTCAACCGGCATTTCAAACCCGGCAAACCCAATCATTTTTGCACCAAGTGCCACATGACGATCATAAAGCACCGTCCGTTTCATCTGTTTCATATCGACAAAAGTAATACTTTCCGGCTGTATAGAAATTGTTAAAAAACAGGTGGTTTTACTTGGAGATCACTTTGAATTCAACCCGCCGGTTCTGTTGTCTTCCCTCAGCGGTTTCATTTGACGCAACAGGCTGTGTGTCAGCATATCCCTCATATACAAGCATCCCTTCCGGAATGCCTCTTTCCACCAGGTAATCCACCACGGCTTTGGCCCGTTCCCGGGAGAGCTTCTGATTGATACGCAACGATCCTGTGTTGTCGGTATGTCCGGATATCTCAAGCTTCAGGTCAGGGTTGTTCTCCAGGAACCTGAAAACCTGGTCGAGCTCATCAAAGGATTCCGGCCTGAGCAACGATTTTCCGGTTTCAAAGAAGATATTATTTAGGACCACTTTGGTTCCGACTTCTACTTTCTGCAGGTAAAAATCCTGATGAATAATCTCTTCACCCGATTCGTTGGTCAGATCCAGGATATCCAGGAAATAGAGATATCCGGATGCGTTGATCTCGACACCATATGGTTTTGGTTCAGGAAGCCGGGCAGTATATCTACCCGATGTATCAGAGATTACAAACGCATTACTTTCCCCTGTGGCAGGATCCAGGAAAGATATTTTAGCTACCACAGGTACGATCCCGTCTATCGTATCCAGTACCCGCCCGGTTAACTGCAACGAAGTATCCACATCCAGAAAGGCAGGCATGGTGAGGAAACCATGCTTCTCCGGGCCGGGTCCTGCCACAAGCTGGTCACTGGTCCTGAACACAAGTTCTTTTTCTGCACCCAGATATACAATCCTGTAGATATCCCTCGCTCCCATTCCTCCCTCTCTGATTGCAGCATAGTAGCCGTACGTTCCCGACTTATCGGTGATATAAAACACCTCATCGTCAGGGGTGTTGATGGGATAGCCCAGGTTTTCCGGTTCCGACCAGGTCCCGTCTTCCTTCCTTTCCGAACGGAATATATCAAAGCCCCCCATGCTGTTGTGACCCTGGGATGCAAAATAGAGATACCTTCCATCCGGTGAAAAGAATACCCCCTCTTCATCATAGGGCGTATTGATCGTTGACCCCAGGTTCTCAGGTTTGGTCCACTTTCCCTTGTAGTCCAGTTTTGAAACCAGTATATCCTTTCCACCCAGGGTCAGGTCCCTGTTCCTTGAAATATAGTAAAGCTCATCCCCGGCAGGTGAAATAGAGGCAGAGGTCTCTCCATCCTTGCTGGACAATTTGCCGGTTATACTTTTCGGACGTGTCCATTTCCCTTTCGATGGGATATAACTGGAGAGCTGTATGTCCCCTCCCTTGATAGCTCCCCTGTAAATGAGCATCGTATTGCCTTCACTGGTTACGCCCACCAATGCATCATTGGCGGAGGAATTGAATGGTTTGTCGAGCCTTACCGGTTGCATAAACTTTTCATCAATGACAGCCGACCTGTAAATATCCTCATTGAACTTGTTATCGATACTGTTCCTCCTGGCTTTTTCGTAAGGCCGGCGGGAAGTAAAGAAAAGGGCGCTGTCCATGTAGGCAAAAATGGGATTGTAGTCGTCGTAATGCGAATTTACA
>JANTFK010000369.1 GCA_024763595.1 Bacteroidales bacterium
AGGCAATCAGATAATTACAAAAAAAAGCGTATGATGAGCTATACATTTGACAGAAAGAAAGTGCGGGCAGCACTGCTGAAAAGCGGGGTTGTTGTCGTGATCAATAAAAAACATGTTCGGAAGCCCGAGGACCTGGTAACCACCATGGTGGAGGTCAACAGGGCGGGATATGTGGCAGAAACCACTTTTCGCATCGATCCTTCTGTCCTTCGGGAGGGTATGTCGGAACTGGTGAAACTGCGGGAACTCTCTCCTGAGGAGAGCCCGTTTATACTGGGTTGCGGCAGTATCATTAATCCGAAAGAACTGGAACAGGCCATTGAAATGGGTTTTGAGATGATCGTTGCACCGGGCAACGTGATGGGCGGCCATGCCGAAGGAAAAGCGTTCATCAGAATTACGCAGGAAAAGGAGATCTTTTCCGCTCCCGCCATCATGACACCAACTGAGCTTAACTACTTTTTGGAACGGCCCGATGGGCTGGAACCCGATGCCATCAAGGTTTTTCCGGCAGGAGTTCACGGACCTTCCGGGATCGGGGCCCTGCTGGCGCCATTTGTACGGGAGAGACACAAAGGCAGGATCATTATGCCAACCGGCGGGGTTAATTTTGAGACTGCTCCGGGCTACCGGAAATCCATTTCCGCTGCAGGATATACACCTGTCATGGGCATGTCCTCGCCACTCTCCCTGGTTGAAAAGGAGGGTAAGCCGGGTGATGTGGATATCATCAGGGAGTCATTAAAACAGTTTGCAGAAAAATATCATTAAGGAGGATAATATCATGACATTTATTGAAGATCTGTTTGGTTTAAAAGGGAAGAATGCGGTGATCATTGGCGGAGGAGGTGTCCTGGCCGGTGCCATGGCTGAAGGCCTGGCAAAGGCCGGCGCCAATATTGCCATTTTTGATCTGAACCTGGAAAACGCACAGAAACAGGCTGATGCCATTGCTGCTATGGGTGTCCGGTCCATCGCTGTTCCGGTCAACGTAATTGAAAAAGAGAGTATCGTTACAGCAAAAAAGGAGGTGGATGAAAAGCTGGGCCGTACAGACATTCTGGTGAATGCTGCGGGTATCAATTCAGCTACGCCTTTTTTCGAAATTTCGATTGAAGAGTGGGACAGGATCCTCAATGTAAACCTGCGTGCAACCATGCTGGCATGCCAGATCTTTGGGAAAGAGATGGTGGAAGACGGTCAAGGGGGGAGTATTATCAATATCTCATCCGCCTCTTCAGGTCCGCCCTTATCGAAAGTTTTTACCTATAGCGTTACCAAAGCAGGTATCAACAATATTACCCAGAACCTGGCCAGGGAATGGGCGAAAGAGAAGGTCAGGGTCAATGCCATTGCACCCGGCTTTTTCCCGGCTGAACAAAACAGGAAGGTGCTGACCCCCGACCGGATTGAGGCGATCATGAGGCATACGCCTGCAGACCGTTTCGGGGATCCTGAAGAGCTGGTGGGTGCCACCATTTGGCTGGCCTCTGATAAAGCGGCATCATTTGTTACCGGTGCGATTGTGCGGGTGGATGGCGGATATACTGCCATGACCATTTAGTCGTAATTAACTATACATCAAATTCTTAAGCCTGTTATGGAGACACTGAAAATTGGAATTATCGGAGCACAATTTGCTGCCTGGCTGCACGCTGAATCATATAAAAGGTTCCCCACGGTGAAAATGCAGGCGGTAGCCTCCCTGGATAACCTGGAAAAGTTTTCAGCCGATTATGGTATTCCCTCCGCATATAAAGATTATAAAGAGATGTTCCAAAAGGAGGAACTGGACCTGCTCAGTGTATGTGTTCCGAATTTTCTGCATAAACAGATTGTTGTAGATGCGGCTGAAGCCGGGATCAGGAATATTATCTGTGAAAAACCCATTGCCACTACCCTTGAAGACGCAGAAGCCATGATTAAGACCTGCAATAAGCATGGTGTAAGATTCATGTATGCGGAGGACTGGTTGTTTGCCCCTGCACTTACCCGGGCCAGAGAAATTGTGGAAGAGGGGGGGATCGGGGATCTGCTTTATATCAAGGCCAAAGAGACACACAACGGGTCGCACTCCATCTATGCCCAGAATAAGGAGTATTGCGGAGGTGGGGCCATGATCCATCTGGGCATACACCCGGTGGCATTCATTTCCTGGTTTGCCGGCAGTAAGATCAAAGAAGTAATGGGCATGGCAACAGCCGGTGGCGACACAAATCTTTACCACCGGAACTATACAGGTGAAGACTGGTCGGCTGCATTACTAACCCTTGAAAACGGTGTAAAAGGATTTGTGGAAGCCAATTATATTACGGTTGGAGGAATGGATGACCGGGTGGAAATCTACGGAACGGATGGCAATATTCATGTTGACCTGACCAAAGGTTCACCACTGGAAGTCTACAGCCGGTCCGGATTTAAATATGCGCTGGAAAAGACGGATTTTACCCATGGCTGGACAAAACCGGCAGTGGATGAATTCTTATCACTGGGCTATGTGAGTGAGATTGAACATTTTATCGATTGTGTGATACATGATAAAACCCCGCATCAGGGCACTTCCGGTGAGGATGGTTTGCATGCCCTGAAAGCTGTATTTGCAATCTATGAATCCGTTAACAGCGGAAAACTTGTGACACTGTAATATAGCTGCCGGAGGAGCTCCATATGATGACCGATATCCATGAACTGACTTATATGCCGCTTACAAAAGCGGGTGTAACCTTCCATAATCCTTTTTGTGTGGGGTCCGGCCCCACCGTAAAAACGGTGGATATGATCCGGCAGATTGACGAAGCCGGGTGGGGAGCAGCATTTATCAAGCTTACCATCGATCCGGAACCTTATATCAACCGTTTACCGCGGTATTCCTGGTGGAGAAAAACAGGGCTGCATGGTTTTACACTGGAAAAAAGGATCAAACTGGATGAAGCGCTGCGTATCTGTGAGGGAGGCAGGAAGCATGCAAAAGTAACAAAGATATTCAGCAACATCAGTTACGACGGTCCGGAAGGGCTGGATGGCTGGGTGAGGATGGCCAAAGCATTTGAAGATGCAGGAGCAGACGGCAATGAACTCAACATGTGTTGTCCCAATATGTCCTTTAATGTTGAACTGAGCGGTGAGCAATCTGTACAACACACGGGGGCTTCCATGGGACAGCATCCTGAACTGGTGGCAGAAGTGGTCAGGGCGGTGAAGGCTGCCACCACTATCCCGCTTTTTGTTAAACTCACACCCGAGGGAGGACGTATTGCAGAAGCTGCCAAAGCCTCCTATGAAGCAGGTGCCGATGTGGTAAGTTCTGTGGCCAACCGGCTGGGAATGCCTCCCGTCAAGGATATTGAGAATCCACTGGAAAGTTCGCAGCGCCTGCAAAATGATTACGGGGTCAACTGTCTTACCGGTCCCTGGCTGAAACCGCTGGCCCTTCGGGATGTGTATGAAATCAGGCTTCTGAACGGCAGTGAGCCGGCTCTGTGTGGATATGGCGGTCTGACCAACTGGAAAGATTATATCGAGATGGTTATGATGGGTGCCGATTTTGTGGGTATTTGCACCGACACCATGCTTCGTGGTTATCATTTCCTGGGGAAGGAGATGTCAAAACTGAAGGATTACCTGGCCCGCCACAATTACAAAACACTGGGCGATATGCGGGATATACTTATTCCCAGGATTAAAACCGCCCCCCATATCGAAATTGAGGAAGCCGTGGCCTTTGTGGACCCGGAGAAATGTACCGGTTGTGAACTTTGTGCTGCCATAGGTCACTGCTATGCCATTCAGATGGTACCCGGTACCGGGTCTGGAAAGAACAGGAAAGGCATTGTGGCAAAAGTCGATCCCTATCGTTGTACCGGCTGCAGCACCTGCTTTGATGTATGCCCGTCCGATTGCTTCCGG
>JANTFK010000370.1 GCA_024763595.1 Bacteroidales bacterium
GGAACGTTCATCACAGGTAAAAGATCTGGCAATAAAATACGCGGACCATTGGACATTTTCGAATAAACTGGAAGATCCGGCTGCACTAAAAATGCTTCATAATGATGCGTTCGAACTGGAGGATCAGACCAACAATGGGACATTGTATCACCAGCGCAGGGTGCTTGACGATGGACAGCTGCTTTTTATGGTAAACTCACACAAGACAAAAAGCGCCCGGGCAAAAGTTACTGTCCGGGGAAAATATATCATCAAACTGGATCTGATTAACGGAGAAGAGTGGGCCTGTCCGGGCCGGACTGAGGGTGGAAAAACTTCCTTTGAGGTTCAATTGGATCCTGCAGGCAGTGCACTGTTTGCAATTACCGACAGGAAGCCGGTGAAACTCAGGACCTGCAGGCTGTCAAAAACAGAAAAGCCGGTGGAAAGTGATGGTGAGGTTCAGGTAAAGCGCGAGTCGGACAACATCATGATGGTCAATTATCTTGATCTGCATACATCAAAATCAGATAAAAAGGAGATCTATTTTATGGATGGCCTGACCAGCCTGTTCAAAGAAAATGGAATAGAAATGGGAAACCCGTGGCAGCATAAAATCCAGTATAGAAGGAATTATCTGGCTCGTGATTCATTATTTGATGCCAGCTCGGCTTTTGAAGTAAGCTACCATTTTGAAATAAATGATAACCTGGGTGAAGCAGCAATGAAATCTATTCGTGCCATGGTAGAGCGTCCTGAACTGTGGCAGGTATATGTCAACGGTCATGAGGTAACAGAGCCGGAGGGAGCTTTCTGGATTGACAAAGACTTTCCGCTGTTTGCCGTGGGTGAATTCCTGCTGAAGGGCAGGAATACCCTGACCCTGAAAGCACCAAGGATGCATATTCTGGCAGAAATCATGCCCGTCTATCTGCTGGGTGATTTTCTTGTTGAACCAGGTCAAAAGGGATTTGAAATTGCCGGTGGAGATATCAGCAAGACCGGGTCGTGGCGTGAAGCCGGATTACCATTTTACGCTCAAAAAGTGGCCTATACGCAAAACTTCAACCTGGAAAAGACAGAAAACTGCACTTACAAGATAAAGCTGAAAAAATGGAATGGTTCAGTTTCCGAAGTGCTTGTTAACAGAAAACCGGCCGGGGTCATTGCCTGGTATCCCTATGAGCTGGATGTGACCCCTTACCTGAAAGAAGGTAACAATGAAGTGGTGGTAAAGGTGACCGGGAGCCTGAAAAACACCTTTGGATTCTTCTACCAGCCCGATGACAACTGGATATTCGGTCCCTACTCATGGAATGAAGCACCTGATAAAATACCACCGGCTTCCGAATATTTTTTAATGGATTACGGATTGTTTGAGCCCTTTGAAATGGTTTGCATGCAATAGCCCGGACATGAGCACCATCAGAAAATTGAGTATCTTTGCAGAACAGCAATATGATGGCCTATAAATCGTCAAACTTCAAGTCAACAGATCCGATTACCCCTGCGTGTAAAAAGAAGATATACAATACGCGTGAGGAGGCCGAAGATATGATCCGGTATATCCGGGAAACCCGGGTAGTAAAAGCATTGCATGCCTATCAATGCCCGACCTGTGGATTGTGGCATTTAACCAGTAAATCGAAAGATTGACATGACCCTATGGTCCTTTCTTATAATTCTCGTCCCTGAAGAACAGTTGACCCTTGGTCAGCCAGGAGATCCCGAATGAAAGCATGACAACAGACTCCAGCCAGAAGACCGGGTTGAGACGCTTCAGTCCGGGATAGCGGTTATTCAGGAATACCATATAGATGATGATCAGGAGCAGTGAGATTGTCATAATGGTGCCGCAGATGTAATAAACCACGTTCCGCTTCCTCTTCTGACGCCCCATGAACTTCTTATAACCGGTCACCATGTCCATATGCGTTTTGGGGAACAGGAAAAGGGAATAGACGATCAGGACCATGAAATAGAATAATGCGCTGATGTTGTGCAATGTGCCCACCAGGGGATGCTGCATTGCCGGGGGGACAAGGCAGGTATGGCCGGTATTACTGATGGTAGCGGGCAGGAAGGCTACACCCAGGGCGAAAATGCATCCCAGGTAACCGGTAAGATTATCCATCCAGTCGTGTCCCCTGTATGCAAACAGAAAGAGGGCAACAGCGCAGTTGAACCCAACGAAGATATTCCTCATGTTGGTGTAATAATAGGCGCTGATAGACATCTGGACCTCCTTGCAATTTCCAAACAGGAATGATCCGGCCAGCAGGATCAACGGGAGCGTGATCCCCAGGATCCCGATGGCCCGCCTCATGGTATAGTAGGAGATGATCTCAGGTGGTTTGTCTGGGTATTGATCCCCGGGAAATACTTCTTTCTGTCTTTGCATGATCATTGTATTTGAAGATTTATACCGGGTTGGTATTTTTTAACCACTGGGGTAATGTAATCTTAATCTTTTTGTCGGTCCTGACCTGAAACGTTTTACCCGGGTCATAGATCACTTCGATCCAGCCTGCATACGGACTGAATATCCTGAAACGAATACCATCCTCCCGGTTCCAGCATGGAAAAAGGATTATTTCATCCGGATAATCCTGGACGAGCTGTTCGAATACGGGTATGACAGAAGTTCCCATGCCCTGCATACTTGGATAATAGGGGATCCATGGGTCGGCAGGCTGGAAAGGCGAGGACTCCCTGGCAAGTCCGCACGGAAAAGTATAGATGGTAGGGAAACGCCTGGCATAATCGGCCATCAATGAATCGTATTGTCCCAGGCAGGCCATGAAAACATCATCCAGGTTCCATCCGTCACGCCTTTCTCTCCAGTACCGGGCATCAAGGGTTTCCATAGCCCTCTTCTTGTCTTTTTCCTTCCTCAGTACAAGTTTTCCCGGCCAAACGGAAAACAATTCGATCTGTTGATGGTTAAGATTTTTGCCGGGATCGATCTGCGACAAATCTTCTGCCGGAACATACAGATCTCCCGGTTCAATGCTCCATTTGCCATCATTTCCCATAACCAGTCTGCCCCTGGGAATATCGGGAATCTCTTTTAAGAAGCCTTTCCAAACGGACAGTAACTCTTTTTCCCAATTGTTTGCTTTCCCGATTTCCAGCAGTCTGGGAAGTGTTGCTTTCAAGGCGACAATGACCTCGGCAGGATTTTTGGCCCCGATCCAGGTCTCCCCGCCGGAAGCAGGAAAAAATACCCGTTTATGATGGTTGTCTGTTTCCGGAAAATGGTTCATATAGAAGGTCATCACTTCACGGCTGAAATCTTTGATGGTACTTTCTGCGAACGCTTTATCACCAGTAAGCGCGTAATAATCACACATCAAATAGATCATCCAGAGATTCCCCTGCCATGAATATCGTACATATGGGCTGATGTCCTCTCTATACCTTGTGGGCTGACCCTGATTGTGCAGGTACGTTCCCCAGATATTCGACTCATACAGCGAGACTGAGCCTTCATGGTCAAACCTGTATGCCGAGGATTCTTTGATGGCAGGCAGTATTTTCTGATAATGGTTGACCCTTGTGCGCAGCGCATCCACATCACCGGTTCGCATTGCCCCGTAATAGATCTGGTAGGTCTCAATGGCATGTATATCCATTCGGGACCACAAATGATTTTTGATCTGATACCTGAAAAGATCGTTCTGAAAACGGACAGGGAATTCCCGGTTCCCACTTCCGGAGCAGGCCATGTAATACCGGTACATGTTATATGCAGCGATCTGGTTGATATATTTTTCCTGGTCCAATGGTTCATACCAGGATGTTGACCAGAATGCTTTCCACCATGCCCGGTGACTCTCAATGAATTTATCCAGGCCCATTGATTTTGCCGCCTGAAGCCTGCGGGTTACTGTTTCCTTCCATTTTTGCTCGTCATCACTGACTGAT
>JANTFK010000371.1 GCA_024763595.1 Bacteroidales bacterium
AGATTGCCTACCTGGAGGAAGTGAGTAATCGCATTGGCCGGAATCTTACAGACAGTGAGGTATTTGGATTTTCCCAGGTAAACTCTGAGCATTGCCGCCACAAGATTTTTAACGGCACCTTTATCATCGATGGTGAAGAGAAGGAATCCTCACTGTTCCAGCTGATTAAAAGGACCACCCTGACCAACCCCAACCATGTAGTCTCAGCCTATAAGGACAATTGTTCCTTTGCACGGGGTCCGGTTATTGAGCAATTTGCCCCAGCTTCACAGGATAAACCGGATTACTTCAGGGTGACCGATCTGGAGACCGTGCTCTCACTGAAAGCCGAGACCCATAATTTCCCCACCACGGTAGAACCATTCAACGGGGCATCCACCGGGACAGGGGGGGAGATCCGCGACCGGATTGCAGGAGGCAAGGCTGCCATTCCCATGGCCGGGACAGCAGTTTACATGACCTCTTATCCCAGGACAGGTGAAGGCCGGGAATGGGAAAAGGCCCTTCCCGGGAGGCCCTGGCTCTACCAGACCCCTGAAGAGATCCTGATCAAGGCCTCCAATGGTGCCAGTGACTTCGGGAACAAGTTCGGTCAACCACTGATCTGTGGCAGTCTCCTCACCTTCGAGCATGGAGAAGGGGGTAAGACCTACGGGTATGATAAAGTGATCATGCTGGCAGGGGGTATCGGTTTCGGGAAAAAGGAAGATGCAGAGAAAGGAATCCCGGAAAAGGGAGATGTGGTGGTATTGCTGGGAGGTGATAATTACCGTATCGGAATGGGTGGCGGAGCTGTCTCATCGGTGGATACCGGCGAGTATGAAAATGCCATCGAACTCAATGCGGTTCAACGGGCCAACCCGGAGATGCAAAAACGGGTCTTTAACGCCATCAGGGCTTTTGCCGAGTCGACCCGGAACCCCATTGTCAGCATACATGACCATGGTGCCGGCGGACACCTGAATTGTCTTTCGGAACTGGTGGAGGCAACGGGTGGAAAAATCTACCTGGACAGGCTGCCCATTGGTGACCCAACACTGTCGGCCAAGGAGATTATCGGCAATGAATCCCAGGAACGCATGGGCCTGGTAATTAAACCCGGGGATGTGGATCAACTGGTCAGGATCGCCAACCGGGAACGCGCTCCCGTTTATATCATTGGTGAGATAACCGGTGACCACCGGTTTGTCTTTGTCAATGAAAAAACCGGGGAGAAACCCATGGACCTGGAACTGGCCGATATGTTCGGTAAACCTCCCCGTACGGTGATGGCGGACCGTACCCTCCACCCAAAATACGGAGAAATCGTTTATGACACCGATGATCTGCCCGTATACCTGGAAAAGGTGATGCAACTGGAAGCCGTGGCCTGTAAGGACTGGCTAACCAATAAGGTGGACCGGTCGGTGACCGGCAGGATCGCCCGCCAGCAATGTGCGGGACCCCTGCAACTACCCCTGAACAACCTGGGGGCGGTGGCCCTGGACTTCCAGGGGAAAAAGGGATATGCCACCTCCATCGGGCATGCCCCGGTGGCTGCCCTGGCAGATCCTGCAGCCGGCAGTGTCCTGTCCATAGCAGAGGCACTCACCAACCTGCTCTGGGCCCCCATGCCGGATCGCATCCGGAGCGTCTCGCTGTCGGCCAACTGGATGTGGCCCTGTAAAAACGAAGGTGAAGATGCCAGGCTGTTCCGGGCCGCTACAGCTGCCAGTGATTTTTCAGTTGCCCTGGGTATCAATATCCCCACCGGGAAGGATTCACTCTCCATGACTCAGAAATACAAGGACCAGGTGGTGTATGCACCGGGCACGGTGATCATTTCGGCAGCGGGTGAGGTCACCGATATCCGCAGGATCGTTGAACCGGTTATCTCACCTGACCCGGAAAGCAGGCTGATCTATATCGACATGGCCAGGGAGAGCTTCAGGCTGGGAGGAAGCGCCTTTGCACAATCCATGAACAGGATCGGAAGGGAGGTACCCACGGTCACCGATCCGGCATACTTCGTGAAGGCGTTCAACCTGCTGCAATCACTCATCGGTGAAAAACGAATCCTGGCCGGTCATGACGTATCGGGCGGGGGACTGATCACCACCCTGATGGAGATGTGTTATGCCAATACCACCGGCGGTGTGGAGGTGGATATTACCGGGATTCCCGGGGAGACCATCCCGGTGCTGTTCAGTGAAAAACCCGGGGTGGTGATCCAGGTGAACCATCACTTTGAGATCATCGGCCTGCTGGAGCGCGAAGGGATCACCCACCACGTGATCGGAAGGCCCACAGAGGAACGCATGATGCGACTGCGTACGAAAGAAAACGGGTATACCCTGGATATAGACCATTACCGCGATCTCTGGTTTCGCACCTCCTACCTGCTGGACCGTAAGCAGTCGGGTGAAAAACTGGCAGCAGAACGTTACAAAAACTATAAGAGCCACAGCCTGACATTCAGGATGAAGGAATTTAAAGGGACCTTTGAAAGCCTGGATGTTGATCCGGACAGGCGGAAAGAAAGCGGGATCAGGGCAGCCATTATCAGGGAGAAAGGGATCAACGGGGACCGTGAAATGGCCCATGCCCTATACCTGGCCGGATTCGACGTGAAAGATGTGCATATGACCGACCTGATTGCAGGAAGGGAGACGCTGGAAGAGATTCAGATGATCGTCTTTGTGGGCGGGTTCTCCAACTCCGATGTACTGGGCTCGGCCAAAGGGTGGGCAGGTGCATTCAAGTACAACGAAAAGGCCCGGATCGCGCTGGAGAAATTCTATACCAGGGAAGATACCCTGAGCCTGGGTATCTGCAACGGCTGTCAGCTGATGATCGAACTGAACCTGGTGGTTCCGGAACACGATCACTCCCCGGCCATGCTGCACAACGATTCGGGGAAATTTGAGTCGGCTTTTCTGGGTGTGGAGATCCCGCAGAACAGCTCGGTGATGCTGGGTTCCCTGGAAGGCATGAATCTGGGAGTCTGGATGGCACACGGAGAGGGGAAATTCAGGTTACCCGAGCCGGAATCACATTATCATATTGCTGCCAGGTACAGCCACTCCACCTACCCGGCCAATCCCAATGGCTCAGACCATGATGTGGCAGCCCTCTGTTCGGCCAACGGGCGCCACCTGGCCATGATGCCCCACATGGAGCGGGCCTATCAGCCCTGGCAGTGTGCCACCTATCCGGAAGAACGCCGCAGGGATGAAGCTACTCCATGGCTTGAAGCCTTTGTAAATGCGAGGCGCTGGGTGGAAAGCTAGAATGGAAGGAATTACCTGGCCCCGGCCCTCTCCATGGCATAGAGGTAACGGATCTTCAGGCTGTTTGCATCCAGTGAGACAATCCTGATCTGGTAGGTCATTATCCCTCCCCAGTATCCTACTGTAATATTCAACAGGCTGTCCGAAACAGCCTCCCAGGTCCCCTCGAAATTATCATAGGTAACAGGTGGCGTAGCACACCATCCTGCATTCTTTCTTTCAATAAAGGTTCCGTCATCCTTAACGCTGAACCCATACGTAGTATCACTCAATGCCTCCGCACGTTTCAGCAGGGTCATGTCCGCTTCATACCCTTCCTGAACCCAGGTTCCGATAATACCGGCATTTTCCCCGAACTCAGTCAGATCTGTCCTCTCCTTCCCGCAGGAAGCCAGCACTGCAATCAGCAGAAGTAAAGTCAATCTTTTCATCATCCAAAGGTATTTATTTCAGTAGTAAGATGCCTGAACCGCTGTTTGGGTTGCCAGGGGCTGCAACAAAATCTCAAAATATCTGTTTTGTACCTAAATTGAGCGATTATTAAATTCGGTTTGACCTTTCATTCGGCTTGTTGATTTTTTTCATGAATTTCTAGCTGATCGGCTACCGATTTGGGA
>JANTFK010000372.1 GCA_024763595.1 Bacteroidales bacterium
TCTTTTCGTTCCTGGCCTTTATCATGTATTTTTTTAAAAGACGCATGCGAATTACACGCCGATAACTCATGAATTATCTGATACTTGTTATCCTTATCCTGATCTCTATCACATTTTCCGCCTTCTTTTCCGGCATGGAGATAGCTTTTATTTCAGCCAATAAACTGAGGATTGAAATCGACCGCAAACAAAAAAAAATCTTTGCCGGCCTGGTTAGCTATTTCAACAAGCATCCCTCCAGGTTTATTGCTACCATGCTGGTAGGCAACAACATTTCCCTGGTCATATACGGGATCGCCTTTGCAATGCTGCTGGAAGAACCCATCAGAAGATTTGTGGGGGAAAATGGCGATGTACTTCTCCTGTTGGTCCAGACACTAATCTCCACACTGATCATTTTGCTTACTGCGGAATTCCTGCCTAAGACCCTTTTCAGGTTGAATCCAAATAATTCCATTCGCCTGTTGAGCGTACCCCTGCTGGTGTTCTACATTTTGCTTTATCCCGTTACAATGCTTACCATCGGCATATCCAACTTCACCATGAAATATATGCTTCAGGTCAGACCCGACACCGAGTCGCCCGAACCGGTATTCAGTAAAGTAGACCTGAATCATTTTGTAAATACACTTCAACCTGAACAACCCACCGGGGGAGAGGAAGAAGATGACCTGAAAATCTTTAAAAATACCCTGGAGTTCTCAAGCCTGAAAGTGCGGGATTGTATGATCCCGCGAACAGATGTGGTCGCTCTTGAGATCAATGCTTCGGTTGAGGAACTGGCACAGCGCTTCACGGAGACCGGCCTGAGCAGGATCCTTATCTACAGCGAAACCATTGATCATGTAATCGGATATGTTAATTCCAAGGATCTTTTCCGGAAACCGGTAAATATCCGGTCGCATCTGAAACAGATTCCTATTATTCCTGAAACGCTGCCGGTAAACCAGCTGCTGACCCGTTTCATCAAAGAGGGTAAAAGCATCGCCCTGGTAGTGGATGAATTCGGGGGTACTGCCGGGGTGATTACCACAGAAGACATCATCGAAGAGATCTTTGGAGAGATAGAGGATGAACACGACAGCAGTGATCTGGTGGAAAAACAACTGGACGAGAACCGTTTTCTGCTTTCGGGCAGACATGAGATCGATTATCTGAATGAAAAATATGGCCTCTCCATTCCCGAATCGGAAGAATATGATACCCTTGCAGGCTATATAATCTTTCATTATGAGAGCATTCCCGAAAAAGGCACCTCTGTTGAACTTGATAACTTCCTGATTACCATTACAGATGTGAGTTCAACCCGAATCGAGGAGGTGGAGCTGTCGGTGGCTCACTCATAACAGAATATTTTTCATGCTTCTGTTTTTATTAAACCTTCAATTATTACTATATTCGTACGCTCAAATTTTAAGGGATATTTTAGACAAACAAAAATATAGATGGCCACATTACAAAATATTAGAAACAAGGCGGGATTGCTTGTAGCCGTTGTGATCGGGTTGGCACTTCTGGCATTCATTCTGGGAGACTTTATGGGTTCCGGAAGACGGTCACTGGGAAGAAAGCCGGTTGCAGAGATTAACGGTAAAGGCATTGGTGTGAACGATTACCTGAACCGGGAGAAAAGCCTGCGTGAATTTTATCAGTTGAACGCGGGGGGAAAATCCCTGGATGCAGAGATGGAAAAACAGATACAGCAGGAAACATGGAGAAGGCTCGTGAAAGAGACCATTATGCAGCGTGCCTACAATAAGCTGGGGATCTATGTCAGTGCAGATGAACTAAAAACCATGGTTACCGGTGACCAGACCATGGGACTGAGCGGAAGTCCTGCTCTAAGTGAGCCACATCCCATTATCAGGCAAATGTTCTCCAATCCTGAGACCGGGGAACTGAATCGAGCCGTCATGACCAATTACTTCAATGCGCTGGATAATCCACAATTTGCACAGGAGAAAAAACGCTGGCTCTTTATCGAAAAAGAGATTATCGATGAGAAAATGAGCCAGAAATATTTCAACCTGATAAAAAAAGGCTTTCAACCCTCTTCCCTTGATCTGAAAGATTATATCACTGAAACCGGTAAAAGCACCGATTTCTCCTTCGTATCAAAATCCTTTACCGAGGTGCCCGATGAAGAGGTGACCTTTACCGAAGCAGATCTGAAACAGTATTACAAATCCCACAGGGAATCCTATAAACAAGATGCCTCCAGAACATTCCAGTATGTGGTATTTGAAGTGAAACCCAGTGAACAGGATGTGGAAAATGCCAGGTATTGGACCGAACAGACAAAAGCTGAGTTTGCAAGGATCTCCGGTGAAGAAATACCCAGGTATATTAACGGCGTATCAGATGAATCATTTGACGTACGGTTCTATACCTATGAAGAACTGCCGGAAATAATCAGGGATTCTGTTTTTAATGCCGCAGAAGAAGAGATATTCGGACCCTACCGGGAAGATGATGCATTTAAGCTGGCCCGTGCCTATAATCCTCAGATGAGACCCGACTCGGTCAGGGCCAGGCATATCCTGCTGTCGTTACAGGCTTATAACGGCGACAAGCAAAAGATGCAGGAACTGGCCGACAGCCTGAAAGGTGTTATCGAAAACGGAGGAAATTTCAAGCAGATTGCCATGGAATATTCAGCTGATGAAAGCAACCGTGCCATCGGGGGCGACCTGGGTTGGTTTTCAGAGGGGACCATGGTATCTGAGTTTAATAATGCCTGTTTTGAAAACAAAACCGGCGACGTGGTAACTGTCGAGACACAGTTTGGCATCCACATTATCCGTATCGAAAACCAGAGCCGCTCCACCCGGAAGATCCAGCTGGCTACAATTGTCAGGAACATCTTTGCCAGTGATGAAACCAACCAGGATTACTACAACAGGGCTGTAAGGTTCCGGGGTAAGGCAACTGACCAGGAGAAATTCACTGAACAGGCACGGGAATTCGGACTTGATCCCAGGTTTGCGCCCGATATCACCAAAGATCAGCAGAACATTCCGGGCATCGAAGAACCACTGCTGATCATCAAATGGGCCTATTCGGCTGAAGTTAACAGCGTAAGCCAGATTTTCAGCCAGTCCAATGACAGATACATTATCGCTGTCCTCACGGACGCACAGGAAGAGGGATATGCCTCCCTGGAAGATGTCAGGGCCGAGATCACCCAGGCTGTTAAAAAGGAGAAAAAAGCACAGATACTGGTTGAGAGACTGGAAGAACAACTCAACGGCGTTTCTGACCTCTCCCAGTTCGGAATAGCAAACAACCTGGAGGTAGGTGAAGCCACCCAGGTTAAATTCGCCAATACCTATGTATCCGGTGTTGGGCTGGAACCTTTTATTGTTGGTGCCTCTATGTACCTGCCTATTGATCAGGTATCGGAACCGCTTGTTGGTGAAAGCGGGGTGTTCGTCATCGCTGTTACCAACCGTACCGAAGCGGCTGCAAATGAAAGGGAAGACGATATGGCTGTCAGATCAAAGCTGAAGTACAGCCTTGAATCGAGAAGCAACTACGAAGCTTACAATGCGCTGGTAGAGGCGGCCAATGTGCATGATAACAGGCTGGAGATATTCTACAACTAGCTACATGATACCCTCTCCTCGCTGAAAATCTTTGTAAACAAAGATTTATAGGCTCCGGAGCCGGGTATCATTCCGCGTAGGAAACTCTCCTCGCTGAAAATCTTTGCAGGCAAAGATTTAGATGTCTTAATCTACATTGTCGTGCAGATAGGAGTTGTCGGGACGGAGTTTGGGTCCACCATCTTCCCCGTCTCCTTCATCTGTCAGACGGTAACGGGATACCTCCTGCCCCTCGGAATGCTTTTGCTGCTCAATGGGAATCTGTTT
>JANTFK010000373.1 GCA_024763595.1 Bacteroidales bacterium
AGTCTCAATCCTCCCTCCACTTCATATGGGTTGCCCTATTTCATGCAAACCACTGCCTGGCACCATGAAAAACTGAACACACAGCTTGCCTCCTGGGCTCAGTTGAGGCACGACAATATTCTGTATGGAAAACAATCTTATACCGGAGGAACAGGCTGCTCTTATCCATATACTTACGTGGAGCCCTACCCGGGTTTCTACAGGAACCTGAAAGTTTTTGCTGAAAATGCTGTTGCATTCTTTAATGATGTGCTCTCTGGTGAAATGGTGGAGCTTAAAGATCAGATCACCGGCTATTACACGCGGTTTGCGTCATTAATGAACAGGTTGGAAAGTATCGCTGCCAAAGAACTGGAGCGAACAGAACTTTCCAATGCGGATATTACCTTCCTTAAGACCATGATTAACGGATATATGTCCTCCGGGCCCTCAATTACGGGATGGTATAACGATCTCTTTTTCGATCTGCAGAAGGGATTAACAGGGAACTTTACCGTGGCCGATGTTCATACCCAGCCCACAGAGCTTAACGGGGCAGTGGTGGGAAATGTACTGCATGTAGGTAATGGTCTGATCAATACGGGTGTTTTTATTGCTGAAAACCCGTGCAGGCCGGGACAATATATGGCATTTGCCGGTCCGGTATCTTCGTTTCATTCCAGGGTGACTTCCAATTTCAGGCGGTTGAATGATCAGGAGTGGGAAGAATATTTCAAGGCGGGATATGAAAATTTACCTTCACGTCCCGACTGGGTGGCCCCCTACCTGCTGGACCATGAAGGAAATGCCTATCCGAAGGGAAGGGAGTTAAAAGGTACATTATATACAGGAATTCAAAGTTCCCCTGGCCATGATCCCCAACCCCTCGATTATCTGCTGCTGTTTCCCAACCCGGTTTCGGAAGAGACACATATCAGGTTTGTGCTCAACGTACAGCGCGAATATTCCCTGAAGGTATATGATGCTTCGGGCAGAATCATTTATCTGGATCCTCCACGTTTGCTTCTGCCGGCTGAACACGACATGGTATTGCCTGGGCAGGGATGGCAACCGGGTATCTATCTTGTACGGATCAGGATCGGGAGCCGGGAGGTTACCAGAGAGCTGATGATCCGGTAGTCTGATTATTCCACCGGTTTGTATACTTCGGAAATCTCGATCTTTACGATACGGTATCCTTTCCAGACCTCTATGGCAGCGAAGACAATGCCTATGAAAACGGCGAACATTCCCGCATAGAAAAAGGCTACGATCAGCCAGTCGAATGTAGGGGTCTGTTTATTGATCGTTATACCGATCAGAACCGAACTGACAATAAACAGGGCTACCCCCATGGAGTAGCTGAAAACAGCATTGCGGACCAGGGAGATGCGTTCGATCAGGTGACTGATCTGCAGTTCAATGTTGCTGAGCCGGCTGCTGTCAATTTCATCAATTTTGTCCTGGTGGAAAATCTTCCGTTTCTCTTCGTTCAGCAACCTGATCCTGGTGACCACCAGGCTGTATTTGTTATTTATACCCAGCAACAGCAGGCCACAGGCCGAGATCATCAGGCCGGGGGCCAGCATCCCCTGAATAAGCTGAACGATAGAGGTATCCATAACATATGGTTTATCTCTACAAATGTTATGAATTAATATGGATTTCGCAAAATGGGTATGGCAGGTCAGGGACGATTGCCCCGTAACAGGGATAATTACTTTTCATCTTATTTAAGCACAAAGTTAATGGGGAAGGTAAAAAGTACCTTCACAGTTTTTCCCTTTTGTTTTCCCGGGGTCCAGTCGGGTGAGGACATAATTACCCTCATGGCCTCATTATCCAACGCAGGATTCACGCTGCGGACCACTCTGGCATCCACCACTTTCCCCGCCGTATTGATGGTAAACTGTACGATTACACGACCGCTGATCCCTTTTTCTGCTGCAACTGTTGGATACTTCAGGTTCTGTGCAATATATTTGCGGAATTCCTGAGCCGCATCTCCTCCGTTAAAAGTGGGCATGTCTTCCACAATGTAGAAAACCTCTTCCTCAGGCAGGGACGCCGCTTCGGGCTGCTGCATCTCTTCTGACTGATAATTTGTATTTCCGTTTTCATCGCTGTTTTGTATGGAAAACGGTATTGATTCATCGGGGTTATTTTTAGTGCAGGATATAGCTGCAAGCGCAATCACTACGACGGGAAGGAGCAGGAACAGTTTCCATGGACTTCCCGGTTTATAATCTTTATTTAACATGATAATACGGTTTTTGATTTGACTATTGAACTGATTGGAGATGGAAACGTTTCCTATATATTGATTTAATATGGACCGTTGGTATTTCAGGGGATCGGTGCCACTGTTTACAACGGCTGAATCCGCCAGGAATTCGAGATTCCGGATCACCGATTTCCGGAACAGCCACATCACCGGGTTGAACCAGTTGACCAGGAGAAAAAGCTCGGCCAGGATCCGGTCAACGGAGTGAAGATCCCTTTTATGGATCTTTTCATGTTCAAGAATATGGTTGAATGAGTCGCTTTCCAGCGAGGCAGGATCAATAAAGATGTAGCTAAAGAAAGAACTGGCATGAAAGGAACGGTTCAGCAGGATAGTGATCCCTTCTTTGTTGATCCGTTCAGAGCGATTGACTGCCAGGATGATGCCCGTTAACTGAATTACAAGTTTGAGCAATCCCAGGAAAAGTACCGACAGGTATGTTAATAGCAGGATCCTGCCTATGGAGAATGAGCCGGTTGTTTCCAGTTCCGTTCCTGAACCAGATATGGTGATCCCTGCCAGGTGAAAAGAAGGCGTTAAGTTGCTTACAGAGAGGCGTGTACTTTCAGGGATCAGCAACATTATTGGTGGCAGAAGGATTACCCCCAGCAGGTAAATCCGGCGCATCAGAAAGTTCCTGTCCTTTTCAAAAAAGAGCTTATATGCCAGGTATAAAATTACGATGGCGATATTTAGCTCCAGCAGATATGAAGGTAAATTATTCATTTTTATTTGCTTTTTTCTTGATTCCTTCCATCATCTGAATAATCTCTTCGGCCTCCTTTATGTTCAGTGATCCGTTTTGTCCGAAGTGGGAGAGCACCTGTTTCATGGAGTTGTTGAAATAATCTTTCATCAGGTTCGAGAACCGCTCATTCCGGTACTGTTCCCTGCTGATCAGGGGATAATACTGATGCGATTTTCCATAGCTGCGGTGATCCACAAATCCCTTTTTCTCCAGGATCCGGATGATGGTAGATACGGTATTGTACGCCGGTCTGGGTACAGGGAAGTGCTGAAGGAGATCCTTTACGAATCCTTCATTCTCCTGCCATAGGATTTGCATTATCTGTTCTTCTGCTTTGGTTAGTGTGGTCATAATTTAAGTTTAATGATCAAATGGCCTTTCAAATATACAACTAAATAATTAGTTATACAACTAAAACATTAGTTATTTTTTTGAAATGTTTTAAATGTTTGACAAAAGTAAAAGTGCCTGTAGTTGTCTTCCTTATTTATAATGGATGCTGATAAATAATTAAAATTCAGAAAGTAATAACCTATTTTTATTTAAACCGAATATTTATTTTTATCATGTTTGTAAAATATGACATTTATTGTTAATTTATTCACAAGAAAATTCTATTTTTATCGCATTAATTTGTGAAAGAAATAACACAGCAATATAAGAACCTGTATATCAGCAAACTATAATTAATTCTATTGGATCATGGAGACCATTATTGAAAATGAATTAGTACGGGAACTGGCTAATAAGCATGGCAGATCACGTGAAAGCCTCCTTCCCATCCTGCAGGATCTGGTAGTGCAGAACCGGTATCTCTCCAAACAGGATATGGTTGATGTTGCCAGGGA
>JANTFK010000374.1 GCA_024763595.1 Bacteroidales bacterium
CTTGCTGTAAACAGTGTGATCAGACTGATGAGCATCATGAGTCCCGCAAAAATGTAGAAGGAGAGCAGCAGGGGATGGGGCCAGATTACCTTGTTGGGTATCCCGTAGAGTGAGCAGATGCCAATGCCGATGCTGATAGCAGAACCAACTGATAATATGGTGTTGGCAGCGACCGGTGTCACCCGTTTCCACAACACCCCCATTAAAAACACCACTGCCATGGGCGGGGCCAGGAAACCCAGGATGGATTGCAACAACATAAAGAGGTCGGAGGTGTCGATCCTGCTTATTCCCATGGCAAGGAGTACAGCCATGACGGAACCAAATAGCGTTACGATTCTTCCGATCCGGATGATTTGCTTTTGATCTGCTGCGGGTTTAAACCGTTTTACATAGATGTCAAGTGTGAAAATGGTACTGAGGGAATTCAGGGCAGAATCAATGGTACTGATCAACCCGGCAACGATCACTGCCATAACCAGGCCGATCAGTCCGGTGGGAAACAGTTGCGTAACCAGGGTTGCATATGCTTCGTCCGGATTGCCAAGATCTGGGAAGAGGACAAAACAGAGAATACCCGGCAGGAAAAAAAGCGGCAAATCAATGATCTTGAGCCAACCGATAAAATTGGTGCCCAGCTGACCCTGTTTCAGGTTCCTGGCACCCAGTACCGATTGAACCATGGACTGATCCGTACACCAGAACCAGATGCCCATCACCGGGTATCCAAGCATGATGGCCAGCCAGGGATAATCAGGGTCATCGGCCGGCAGAAACAGTTTCCAGAAAGAGGGGGGGGTGGCATGGTAGACTTCTGCCGGTCCACCTGCCTTAATAAGGCCCGTAATAACCAGGCCCGCAGATACGACAATAAGGAAGATCATCTGGAAAGTATTGGTGATGGCAATGGCTTCCAGTCCTCCCGCCACGGTGAAGAATGCAGCGATCACTATAAGCAGCGATAGAGAGAGTAAAAGCGGCCAGTCCATGATCTGGCTCACAAGGATGCCCCCCGTATACAATATTCCGCCAAGCCAGCTGATTAATATGGTAACAAGGGAATACCATGCAAGCAGCTCGCGTGATCTTTTATTATAACGTTTTCCGATGAATTCCGGTAATGTACTGACCCTGGTAACCTTATAGAAAGGTGCAAAAACCATGGAGAGTATCATGATAAAGATGAAAGCATACCATGAAAAATTGGCGCCTGCAATTCCTGTGGCAAATCCGGAGGCAGCAGAGGCAATGAGCATGGCAGGCCCCACGTTGGTTCCCCACATGGTCAGCCCGATGGCGGGCCATTTGAGAGATTGTCCGGCCAGAAACAGATGGTTGTCCTTCTTCTTGTTCCTGATGAAGCTAACCCAGTAGCCAATGGCTAACAGAATAACCAGGTAGAGTGAGACCACTATATAGTCCGCCGTCTGAAAATATTGATGAATGTTCTGCAAATCTGTTACTTTATCTGTACACCCCGTACGTATCGGCAGTGTTGTACATGGTCAGGGCATTTTCCGGGGGGATCATATCGGTCAGGCTGTTGCAGGTGCTGAGGATAAAGCCCCCTCCCGGGGCTGCTGTATCAATGGTCTCCTTCACCGTATCCTCCACCTCACGGTGTGTCCCGAAAGGCATTACATAATCTATATCGATGTTGCCCATCAGGCAAAGCTGGGCGCCATACGCTTTCTTGATCCTGCTGATATCCATCCCTGCCGATGGCTGCAGGGACTGGAGCCCGTCAAAGCCGCACCCAACCACCTCCGGCATGGCTTTGTTCATATCCCCGTCCGAATGCAGGAATACAGGCACATCCCGGTATCTTTTTATCTCCTTCACTGCCTCTTTGTAGAGTGGATAGACTGCCTCCTTCATGATTCCGGGGGGAAGGAAAACCCCTGAATTAAAGGCGATGTCATCGGCCATAAGTACAGCATCCGCCCCGCTGTCAAGGAAGAGTTTGGCTTTTGCGGTTTCAAACTCCATGATCTTCTCCCCCAGCATCCTGATCTCTTTGGTATTCGTAAGTGCATATATCATGTAATCCTCCATGCCGAATGCTTCGTTGAGCATGCTGACCGGCCCCCCGATCTGGCCGAAAATAAACCACTCCGTTGCTTCCCGGAACCGGCTGATAATCTCTCCGGAGACCCTCTTAATGTCAGGAACCGGGTAGGATGCCGCCTGACTGATATCCGTAAGCGGAGGCTTCACCAGGTGCCTGGTGACCCCGTTGAATACGGACTCATATCCGTAGATGCTCCGGTAGACCATATGGCCATCTTTGTTCTTCTCAATCTCTTCCTCCGGCCAGTCGCCCAGATTGATCAGGTCTATGGAGAGGAGCTCCCTCACCTCTTTATCGCGCCTGAAATGCTGGTAATCGTCCGGGTATTCTGTACCTAACAGCCTGTTCGCAATGCCGGATTGAATACTCAGTTCTCCTTTCGGCACCCTGTCTGGCTCCTTATGGTTCATTGTCTGCAATACGCGTTCACGACCTGTCATATATTCATTAAGTTTTTTTCAATTTATTCAACATGGCCAGCGCCTGTTCCACTATCTGTTCACCTGTCCCTTTCTTCACAAGGCTGTGATACCCGGTCCAGATCTGGTATCCTCCCAGCTCAAAGGCTTTGCTATCGGGTATATAACCGATATGATCATTGGCATAGCCGATGATGTATGTCTGGTGAAAAGGGGACCTGTTTTTAATTTCCCGGGCCAGCGTGCCGAAGAGTTCCCCTGGAACCGCTACCCAGGCAATATCCCCCATGAGGATAACCTGCAGCCAGCTTTTTCTCACTTCTCCCTGGTGTTTTACAAGGGATTTGCGCATATCCCGGAATACGTTGACAATATCCTGTGGATGATCACACCAGTCCACCCTCATTTTATGACAGTAGTCTGAGACAGCCTGATCTTCCTCTTTTTCCTGAAAATACCTGATACCAAATTCGAACTCAGACTTCATAGACACAATACCGGATATCTCCACTGTCCCGGCCCTGTGCATGGTATCAGTGACGGCAGTTTTCACTGCAGAAACCAGCTCTTCGGTTGTAAGTTTCAGGTTGTGTGAGGAACCGGACGCCCCGGACAGGAAAATGGCCATACCCCCGTTCTCTTTTTCCAGCTCCTGGGCAGCCAGGCCATAGAATCCCGGCGAACGTTTATCCGGATCCCTTGCACCGATATTGTGGCAGCCATGACTGAACAACAATACCTGCCCGGAGCCATCTTTCATCTCAAATGTACATACCGGCAGGTCCGGATCATGCACTCCGGTGGGTTCCAGGGAAGCATACTGCGGTTCACTGGGAACCCACAGAACTGAGCCGTCAGTCAGTATTACCCTGCTATTCTGCCCTACGGTGTTTTCCCTGCCACAGGAAAATCTGCACGCAGCTTCACCCAGGTTTCCTGTTGCTTTGATGGCTGCGGAGACCATCGCCTCTTTGACCCGGCTGCTAAACAGTTGGTCTCTTTCATATCCGTGGACCGTGGCTGTGGTCGGTGCGTGATGGGTGTGGGTAGATGAGATCAGAATATTTCCGGAAAGAATGCCTGTTTCCCTTTCAATGCGCAGGCATACATCATCCAGTATATCCCGTTGCATCATGAGTACATCACAGGAAATGATACATACCCTGTTTCCCTTTTCCAGCACAATGGCTGATGCCCTTAACTCGCCCTCCTGTCCGGATTTATAAGAAGGGAAGATGCCGCCCCCGATAACCATGGAATCATCCGCTAAAATCCGGACTGCCGCGGCACCCATTCTGAAATCCTGATCCCGAATATCAATTTCACTTTTCATCCGGTTCATATTTCTCATTAATATTCTCCGTATT